>DATHIE010000444.1:0-7131 GCA_035316905.1 Chryseolinea sp.
AATTAAAATCGAAACTACCCATGCCACGTACGCAACGTTTTTTGCCATTGCATTCCAAGCATCAAAATTTTGTGTAACAATTTCGTCCATATTACGGATTGGTTATTTGTGTTCTTAATAGCAAATATAAAGGCCTCTGTCTATTTAACCTAGCAAGGTTAGGCAGTAAATCGCGTTAAATGGTCCCAAGTTAATACAGAATTAACAAAAAATCAGGGCCGATAACCCGCAGCCAGTGTCATATTTTACTTAAAAAGCCGCTGATTTTCGCGGCTGCGTCTTCAGGTCGTTCGAACATCGCCATGTGCGCAACATCGGAAAGGACATGAATTTCAGGATTTTGGCATTCCGCGGCCTGCCGATGAATTGACTCCGCAGGGATTCCTTGATCCTTGTCACCCGCCAGAAACAGCGTAGGTTTTTTAAAGCTTTTCAATGTTTTAGTCTGATCCGGGCGATCTCTCATTGCCAAAGTATATCCTATAACCGCTGATTCTTTCGACTCCGCAGCGATCCGTTTCACCGCCTCTATGGCTTCGTGATTCGGATCCGCAAAAAGAGGAGTTATAAAGTTTGTCGCGAAAACCTTCGCACCGTTATTGTTAATAAATTCTAATGCTTTATTCCGCGATTGTTTTTTTTCCTCTGAATCAGCGTAGGCCGTGGAATGAAACAAGCCCAGGCCGGCAAACAGATCTGGTTTTTTTTCCACCATCGCCAGCGCGACATATCCACCTAGAGAGTGGCCGATGATTACACTATTGCTTAGACCATTGTCCTCAATCAACTGTATTAATTGCTCCGCCACCTGAGCCAGGGAAAATCCTGGTGGAAGTATCGGACTCTTACCAAAGCCGGGGAGGTCAGGAGTAATTACGGTATTAGAATTTTTGAAACGATCACCGAATGTTTTCCAAATTCCGTGATGCATAGGAAACCCGTGAATAAAAATGACTGGATTCCCCTTGCCGCGTTGTTCAAAAAAAAGATTGGTCATTTTAGATTTTCGAAACAGACTCTAACATCGCCACCACCGCTTTTTCAATTCCATCAGCATCGAAGCCACACTCTTTGTGAAGCTCATGTTGCTCACCGTGTTCAACCACACGATCAGGAATACCCAGCCGTTTTATTTCGGAGTGGTAATTATGGTCGGCCATGAATTCAATGATCGCACTTCCGAATCCGCCCTGTATCGACCCATCTTCTACCGTCAGAACCTTTTTGTACCGGGAGAAAATTTCGTGCAGCAGCTCTTCATCGAGAGGTTTTACAAAACGCATATCGTAATGTCCAACTTCAATGTTCTGCTTTGACAAACTGTCACAAACTTCAACAGCGTAATTACCAACATGACCGATCGTTAAGATTGCGAGCTCTTCTCCTTCTTTGATCTTCCGGCCCGACCCGATCCGTATCTCCTCCATCGGAGTTCTCCAGTTCGGCATTACACCCTGACCACGCGGATAACGAATTGAGAATGCTTGCTCTTTTCGCGGCACCTGAGCCGTAAACATTAGATTTCTAAGCTCCGACTCATTCATAGGAGCCGCTACAATCATGTTTGGAAGACAACGGAAGTATGCAATGTCATAAGCACCGTGATGGGTGGGTCCGTCAGCACCAGCAAATCCGGCTCTATCAAGGCAGAAATTTACAGGCAAATTCTGAATGCAGACATCGTGAATTACCTGGTCATAGGCGCGTTGCATGAAAGTACTGTAGATGTTGCAGAAGGGTATTAATCCCTGCGTCGCTAGTCCAGCCGAAAAAGTAACGGCGTGTTGCTCGGCGATACCAACATCTATCGCACGTTCGGGCATCTCCTTCATCATGATGTTCATGGACGAACCCGAGGGCATCGCCGGAGTTACACCAATGATCTTGTCGTTTAGTTTGGCAAGCTCAACTAACGTATGTCCAAAGACCTCCTGATATTTCGGAGGCTGTGGTGATGTGAAAATCTTCTTATGTATCTCACCGGTAATCTTATCGAAGGTGCCCGGTGCATGCCATGTCGTGGCATTGCCCTGTTCAGAGGGACCATAACCTTTGCCCTTAACGGTCACGCAGTGCAGAATCTTCGGGCCTTTGATATTCTTAAGGTCGTTTAATACGGTGACGAGGTGATTAACATCATGACCATCCACCGGACCAAAGTATCGAAGGTTCAATGACTCAAACAGATTGCTTTGGCTTAGCAACGTTGCTTTGATCCCTGCTTCAACTTTAGAGGCTATTTCCTGGGCGCTCTTTCCAAACATGGAGAGCTTGCCCAGCAGGTTCCAAGCTTCATCTTTGAGTTTATTATAGGCCTTACTGGTTGTAATGTCAGTAAGGTAATCCTTCATGGCCCCGACGTTGGGGTCGATTGCCATGCAGTTATCATTCAATATGATGAGAAGGTTTGTGTCGGAAACGCCGGCGTGGTTTAACCCTTCAAACGCCATGCCTCCGGTGAGTGCACCATCTCCTATTACCGCGATATGCTGTTTGTCATCAATATTGAGATAGCGCGATGCAACTGCCATTCCCAACGCTGCAGAAATGGACGTTGACGAATGTCCTACACCAAAAGTATCGTACTCGCTTTCTTTTCGCCTCGGGAAACCGGACAGGCCTCCATATAATCTGTTCGTATGGAATTCCTCTTTTCTGCCTGTGAGGATCTTATGTCCGTAGGCCTGATGACCGACATCCCAAATGAGTTGATCGTAAGGGGTTTTAAAAACGTAGTGCAGAGCCACGGTTAACTCAACGACGCCAAGGCTTGCACCAAAATGGCCACCATAAACCGACACATTGTCGATAATGAACTGGCGAAGCTCGTCGCACAGCTGGACAAGCTGCGCCTGATCCAGCTTTTTGATGTCGTCAGGGCTGTTGATTTCCGCCAATAATTTTCCCGGAGTGATCAGCATCGTACTTTTTGAAACATTAACAAGGAGTTGAAGGTAAGTGTTCTGAAACGCTTTTCAACCCCAAATAAGCAACAAAGGTAGTTATTTCCGGGATGTCCATTTTTTTTTGAGGATTATAAATAAATTTGTGCCCAATGACCATGTCGCAGGAGAATTTTGAGGTAAAACTACCCCTTTTTGAAGGTCCATTCGACCTTTTGTTATTTTTCATAGAGCGGGATGAGCTCGACATCTACGACATCCCCATCGCAAAGATCACAAACGATTTTCTGGACTATATTCATCAGATGGAGGTGCTCAACATGGAGCTGGCCAGTGAGTTTATCCTGGTTGCGGCAACCCTAATGCGGATCAAGTCCAAGATGCTATTGCCAAGGCCGCAATTGGATGAGCAAGGCAATGAGATCGATCCTCGCGAGGAGCTGGTAAGACACCTCCTTGAATACAAGAAATACAAGTCGGTTATCGACAATTTCCACAAGATTGAGGAAGTCGAACTGATGAAGGAAAAGCGAGGCAACCTGATGAAGGAACTTAAGGTACTTGCTGAAAGTACAAATGTTGAAGCCGAACTTCAGGATGTGACTATTTACAAACTGATGACAGTATTTGAAAGGATACTGAAACGTCAGGAGGCGGAAAAGAACAAACCTGTACACCAGGTCATTCAATATCCTTACACAGTTGAAGGGCAAAAGAAGTTCGTTCTCGATGAGCTCTCGAAAAAACAAAGACTATCATTTACTGATCTTGTCCTGGAATATCCCACACGTATTGGAGTTATATTCAATTTTCTGGCTATCCTCGAGCTATTGGCCCTACAGGTGCTTACTATTCAGATCGGCGAAGGTTATGGCAATTTCTGGATCGGTAAGTCAGAGCCGAAGGAAGCGGTGTTGTGAGCCGTTAATCATTATCCGTTAATCGTTAATCGTGCGTGAGGGACGAGGGTGTGTGTGGAAGACAGCCCGAATGTTATTTTCCAAGTTTGTATTTCATAGTCAAGTTAGTTTTCACCGCAAAGTCGCACGTAAGCTAACACGCTTGGACAGTGGCATCCTTTGGCCTTGATGATTTATAATGTTGGCTTTTCTCTGCGATTTCTACGGTCAAAAGTCAGCGCACACATTATCAACATACGCACCAACGTTCATCGACGCACCCCACACCCACACTCACACCACGATTAAAGGATAACGATTAACGATTCACGGCTTCTCCCTAACAGGTAAAATTCAAAGTAAACACGCTTCCGTTCCCTGGTGAAGATCTCACCATGATGTTCCCTTTCTGCTTCTGCATGATTTGTTGAGAAATACTTAATCCAATCCCGGAACCACCTTTTTTCGTCGAGTAAAATGGAACAAAGATCTGGTCGATGTCTTCGGCGGCAATTCCGCAGCCCGTGTCTGAGACGTTGATGTTGACGTAACGATTCCCTTCTCTGCCAACTTCGATGTGTATGTCCTTGCCTTCAATGTAATTCGACATGGACTCAATCGCATTCTTCATGAGGTTGATCAGTACCTGCATGGTCAGGTTTTTATCTGCGTAGATGTTACATGAACCATGACCATTCGCGGCATGAAGTACAATGTTCTGTTTGTTTAACTCTGGTGTAAACAGGCGGGTGACCTCACTTATTATTTCGCCGACCGGTATCTTAACCAACACCGGTTCTGGAATCTGATTGACGCTTCGGAAATTTTGAACAAACTCTTTCAACGATTTGCTTCGTTGGTCTATTGTCCTGAGACTGTCGAGCATATCCGTCCGTTCTTCGGGGGTCAACCGGCGATCTTCGGACTCGGAGTTGGAAACCATCTCAAATATGTATGATGACAATGTCGATAAAGGAATCGCTGAGTTTGAGATCTCATGTGTCAATACCCGAAGTAATTTTTGCCATGCCTCAGATTCTTTAGCTGCCAGCTCGCTGCTTACGTCTGTCAACGCAATCAATTTCAGATTCTTCTCCCTGAACTTTAGATGCCTTGACGTAACGGACAAATCAATCGTTTTCCCTCGTTGAACTATACGGAAAGACGATTTTTCCCCATCCTGAACTTCTTTAAGAAAGTCAGGAAGCGAACGATCCACTCGCCATAAAGAGTCGACCGTTTGAAGGAAAGGAATTTGAAAAAGGTTTTTCGCAGCGTCATTAATCAAGTACACTTCATTGTTACTCTCTTCAAAACAAATCAACGGTACAGCTGCATGTTCTACTACGACCTGCAACAACTGGTGTTGTGATTCTTTCTCCGAACGCAAATTCCTGAAGGTATCGTTGAGTTGGTTGAATGCCTGGTGAAGATCATAATCGTTGGACTTTTCATTCTCGGAAAAGGTGACGGAAAAATCGTTTTGGTTTAGTGACTGCAGGAAAGCCGTGAGCTTGCGTTCCGATTGCTCTACAAATCGTACGGTTTCATAGAAAAGAGCCGCCGTTCCAAGAGCTGTCCAGATACCGGCCATCCAGTAGGGTGAGTCGAAGAAAAGATAACCCGTCAGGCATCCTAAGACACATGTTCCTGCCAAACGGAATGCAACTTTAGAGCGGAAAGATTTTTTAAGGATACGGTTGTTGTGCTTTGCGTTCGGCATTTTCAAAATTGATTGCTGCCATTTCCAGAGACCGATTGAGAACTATTAAGAAAGAACAGGATGGAGTTATTCGCTCAAACCATACTCCTCAATTTTCCGGTATAGCGTTGTTCTTCCAATGCCTAACTCCTCCGATGCCTTCGTAAGATTTCCGTTGCACTTCTTCAGCGCATGCTTAATCACACTCTTTTCGACGTCGGACAGATTTAATGTCGTAAGATCCGTATTAGATTCCAAGGTAGGACTAAGCTGAAAGTCTTCAGTTTTCAGCAGCGGTCCCTTGCCAAGGATCACAGCCCGCTCAACAGAGTGCTGAAGCTCGCGAATGTTTCCGGGCCATGCGTAATTTGAAAGTTTCTGCAGCAGCACTTCGTCTAATTCGACATCCTTATTGTATCGCCTGGAAAATTCTTCAAGATAATATTTCGTGAGCAACGGGATATCCTCTCTTCTCTCCCGCAACGGAGGCAATTTGATCTCAATCGTTTTGATCCTGTAAAATAAGTCCTGACGGAATGTTCCGCTCTTCACCATATCATAGATCGGTGCATTGGTGGCGCAAATGATCCTTACATCAAGCTGTACTACTTTACTCGAACCAATTTTGGAGAGCGATCGACTTTGAATAACCGACAATAGCTTAACCTGGAGATCGGCGGAGAGGTTTCCAATCTCGTCCAGGAACAATGTTCCTTTATTTGCTAATTCAAATTTTCCTAATCTTGTTTCTTTGGCATCGGTGAAAGATCCTTTTTCATGGCCAAACATCTCCGACTCAAATAGCGTCGCAGGTACGGATCCAAGGTCGACGGAAATGAATGCTTCGTCCGCTCTGTTGGATTGATTATGAATACCTCGGGCTACAACTTCTTTTCCCGTGCCATTTTCTCCCAAGAGAAGCACGTTTGCATCCGTCGAGGCAACCTGTTGCATGGCATGAACTACTTTTTCCATTGCCGCTGATGAGGCAATAAACACCTGATGATTTTGATTCAGGTGATGTTGCAAGGCTTTATGTCTGGACTTCAGTTCCTTGTTTTCTTTTCTTGCGCGTGCCTGCTGATAAGCATTGATGACCGTTGCCACGAGCTTTTCTTTGTCCCAGGGTTTTGGAAGGAAGTCGACAGCTCCTTCTTTAATAGACTTAACCGCCAGCTCGATATCGCTGTATGCCGTTTGCATCACAACCTGCGTTTGAGGTGAGATCTGACGTATTCGGTTCATCCAAAAAATGCCCTCGTTGCCGGTAGTAACGCCAGCCTTAAAGTTCATGTCAAGCAAGACCACGTCGTAGTCCGTTTGCTTCAGATTTGATTCGAGTGTCTTGGGTGACAAAAGAGTATCGATGTTCTCAAAGAAATTCTTAAGGATCATCTTTGAGGTGAGCAGGACATGCTCGTCATCATCAACTATGAGGATATTGCCAACGTATTTTTTCATGCAGGGCTCGCTTATCTAAATTTACATTTTTTTGATCATTCATTGCATGTCATTCATGCTCCAGACCTTGACGGATTCTTCATAATGCATTCTCCAAGACGATGCAGCGGTCAAACATGATTGCCAACAGTATCGCCTGCCAAAGGCAAAAGAATGGCAAGTCCAT
>DATHIE010000445.1:0-2710 GCA_035316905.1 Chryseolinea sp.
ATATGGATAAAGAAATTTTTGATAGCGTCGATCAGTATATTCTAAGGCTGGTTGGCGGTGAAGATGAAGCGTTGCGCGCGGCTGACCGGTCGATCACGGAAGAGAACCTGCCTCCCATTAGCGTGTCGGCAAATCAGGGAAAATTCTTGAATGTTTTAGCAAAAGCATGTCGGGCGAAAAAAATCCTTGAGATCGGCACCTTGGCAGGATACAGTACGATTTGGATGGCGAGGGCATTACCAAAAGATGGAAAGCTTATTTCACTTGAGTTTGATCCCCATCACGCTCGTGTCGCAAGGAACAATATTGAAAGGGCGGGATTGAGTAAGATCGTTGATGTCAGGATCGGAAAAGCAATTGAACTATTGCCACAGCTGCTGGCGAATAACGAAGGTCCTTTCGATATGATATTTATTGACGCAGACAAACCGCCGTATATGGAATACTTTCAATGGTCTTTAAAACTTGCACATTCGGGTACGCTTATCGTCGCTGACAACGTGATACGCGAAGGCAACGTTCTGGATCCGGCCTCAACCGATGAAATGGTTCAGGGTGTACAGCGCTTCAACGAATACTTGTCCCAAACCAAATCCGTTACTGCGACGATACTCCAGACTGTTGGTGCAAAAGTGCATGACGGAATGGCTCTCGCAGTCGTAAACTAAATCCTTATTAATATTCAATAATCCTTTCAACTATGCTTACATCTAAGAACCGCGGACCTTTTTTGTTCCTGCTTTTAATGATCTGTTCAACATCTTCATTTTCACAGCAGTTCAAAGTACTCTTGTTCACGAAAACAGATGGATTCCACCACGAATCCATACTCGCCGGAGTTGAAGCAATTAAACTATTGTCGGCACGACATCACTTCGCTTTCGAATGGCATGAAAATGCGGGTATATTCAATGACAAAGCATTAGAGAATTATAAGGTAGTCATATTCCTTAACACAACAGGAAACGTGCTGAATGATCAGCAGCAGGCGGCCTTTGAGAAATTCATAAAGGCGGGTAAAGGCTACGTTGGTATTCACAGCGCCTCCGATACGGAGTACGACTGGGCCTGGTATACCAAGCTTGTGGGAATGATGTTCAAGATACATCCTCAAAATCAAACGGCATATCTGAATGTTCAGGACAGCAACTTTCCAGGTATGGAACGTTTTCCTAAAAAGCTTTTATGGACAGACGAATGGTACCAATACGGTGATCGCAAGGCGGACGATCTGCATGTTCTCGTAACGGTTGATGAGAAAACCTACGATCCTAATGCAAAGTGGGGCGACAACGAGGGCAAAGGCATGGGTGCTGTTCATCCAATCTCATGGTATCACAATTACGATGGTGGCAGGGCATTTTATACCGGACTGGGACATATACCATTAGCTTACACTGACCAGACGTTCCTGGATCATATTTATGGTGGAATATACTGGGCCGCTACGGGCAAAGGACTCTGACGTATTCTTTTTGGAAGATGGCCAGGCTCAATACCCAATATCCGTTGCTTCGAAATTGTATCACTCCATTTGTCGTTGTACTGCTTCTGTTAGCTGACTCGTGTAGCACTGACAAGCAACTTAAACAAGACGTATTACCATACTTAAATACGGATCTGCCGATTGATCAGCGAGTAGATGACCTTGTTGCAAGGATGACACTGGAGGAAAAGATCAGTCAGATGATCAACCAGGCACCTGCGATTGAGCGGCTCGGCATTCCGGAGTACAACTGGTGGTCTGAGGGTCTGCATGGTGTGGCGCGAGCGGGACTGGCAACGGTTTTCCCGCAGGCTATCGGACTTGGCGCCACATGGGATCGCAACCTTATGTTTCGAGTCTCGACTGCAATAAGCGATGAAGCAAGAGCAAAGCATCATGAATTTGCACGCAAAGGGAAGCGCTTCATTTATCAGGGACTAACTCTATGGTCACCAAACATTAATATATTCCGCGACCCAAGATGGGGCAGGGGCCAGGAGACCTATGGCGAAGATCCATTTCTTACAGGTAGGCTTGCCGTTGAATTCATTAAAGGACTTCAGGGCGACGATTCGGTGTATTTTAAAACCATTGCAACCGTCAAACACTTCGCTGTACACAGCGGGCCGGAGATCGACCGGCATACCTTTAATGCCGTCACCGGAAACCAGGATCTATATGAAACCTACCTTCCACAATTTGAAATAGGAATAAAGGAAGGCGGCGCTTATTCGCTGATGTGCGCATACAACCGCTACAAAGGTGAAGCTTGCTGTACAAGTGGAAAACTTCTCGATGAAGTGCTGCGAAAGGATTGGGCATTTAGTGGGTTCGTCGTTTCAGACTGCGACGGCATCGTTGATATTTACAAGAATCATAAACAAGTGGTAACGCCAGCCGAGGCAGCGGCCCTTGCCGTTAAATCAGGGACAGACCTCGAATGCGGAAAGGTTTACCTCAACCTGAAAGAAGCGGTGGAAAAGAACCTGATAACTGAAAAGGAGATCGACGTTTCCGTCAAGAGACTTTTTAAGGCACGTTTTAAACTCGGCATGTTCGACCCGCTCGAAATGGTGAAGTATGCAAACATTCCATATAGTGTTGTTGATAACAAAGAACACCGGGAGCTGGCATTGGAAGCAGCCCGAAAATCAATTGTTTTGTTGAAGAATGAGAATAATGTGTTGCCGTTGAAGAAGGACATCAAAACGTTAGCCGTTATTG
>DATHIE010000446.1:0-10208 GCA_035316905.1 Chryseolinea sp.
CTTCTCGGTTGGAATGCCAATCCATCTGCTTTTGAATTCAGTCATATTGAATTCTTTTCCTTCATTTAGAATTTGACGCTGATGACCGTATGCTTTTGTAAGAAGAGAATCAAGATAAGTGTTGATTGATTTGGCTTTTGATCCAACACCCTTCACACGGCCGGTATCCTTCGACCAACTTTCTTCAAGAATGAATCGTTTTGTGCCGACTTCGTAGCGTTCACCTGCGATTGTAATTCGCATGTAGATGGGACATTCACCCTGATTGTTTGCCATTGATTTTCTGGCATAAAACAATACACTCATTGCTGTGCTCATAATGAAATTGTTTTAGTTGAAACTACTCGACAGGTGCAGTGAAAATCAAGATGTCCAATAGGTGAACTAGCTGGAGATCAAAAGATTAACCTCGAAATTCGGTGCAGCTCAAATGCTGCTAAGCTTACTGCACCGAATTCTGCACCTACGGATTGAGAAAAAATGAATCTTTTGATCAGGTCTGAGAAACAAAAAACCTCGAAGCCATTACGAATTCGAGGTTTTGATTCTCTTTGATTGATACTCAGCAGAGGAGGAGGGATTCGAACCCCCGGAACCTTGCGGTTCAACGGTTTTCAAGACCGCCGCATTCGACCGCTCTGCCACTCCTCTGTGTGTTGCGGTGCATTTTGGGAGTGCAAATGTATACCATTATCGGTTTTTGCCAAAACCGCGTGCATTCTTTTTATTTCAGTGCTTCTGGAGCGGCTCTAAAGAATTTTGGAAATTTAAATTCAACCGTCACAACTTCCCACGGCGAACGAGGCCCGCACGAATCCCACTTCTCCCGTATCAAATATGCCGGTGATGGAATGGTCGCCATCAGCAACGAATTGTACCCTCGCGACTAATTACCAAAAGCGTTCTGATCGTGCTTACCACGTCGTAAGTATGTCCGTAGTGCGTATTAAGAAAATATGTTATTTGACTCGTTGTGAATAGTCTTGATTCTTTGCATCAATTTTCATTTTTTCTGCCGGCATGTTTATCACCGTGGTCGAGACATGGCTAACACCGGAAGTGAAAGATTCATAGTTGATTTGTCCATCAATGGGATCTTTGCCGAGTAGACTCTTAAATTCCTTATACTTGAAAAGATTGGTCTTGGGATCGACGTGTACAGTAAGCTTATCACCTTTCATGTAGACATCTTCCGCAGTAGCTACTAATGTGCCATCATCCTTTTCTGAAAGTACTGCTTTACCGAAAAAATCCAGCAGCTGGCCTTTTGTCATATAAGCATATTGAATAGACAGTTCCAGTGCCTTGCTAACGTATTCCATTTTATCTTCAGCTGCATTTTGCTGCACCTTTCCCCTCAGACCAGGCTTTTGTTTAGTCGTGCTTTGCGCATCTACAACCTTCGGCTCCAGCTTTCCTTCAGCATTAAAACTAAATTCACTAAACACTGTTGCCTTCAATTGACCATCTATGTAGGCCTCTGATTTTCTTTTCCACAGATAGGCCTTTAGTGCTTGCAGGTTAGCCTCTTCTGCTTTGCTAATTTTAAGCGAAAGGGCATCCCTATCGATCTGCGCATGTGTATTGGCGGCAAAAGAGGTTAGCACAACACAAAGTGTAAGCAACAGGGCAGGATTCTTTTTTGAAGTTGTTTTCATAATTCGTTATTTTATTCAACAGTCAACTATAGGTCTGTTTTAATTTAATAATCCATATTCATAGAGGACCATTTCTCCACAGAGTTAGGATTTGGTACATTCAAAAGTAGGTCAATAGCGGATTGCGATACTATTTTGTGCCCGATATAAATTTGTTATTAAGAACTGAAATCCACCTGTACCTATCTTATGTTGGCGAAACCTTCGAACCCCAGGCATGTCGGAAAGCGAGAATGCAGTCCCCGAATTCAGACGCGACGAAACCGGACTCTGTCGTAATCGTGCCGATATAAACCTGTTTAGCGCCTCGACTTTCTTTTCCATACATCCGATAAATAAGAGATCCAGATGGAATCTCGGCGAGGATTGATCGAAAATCATCCGTAGAGGCAGGATCATTGTGAACATCTTCCCCATCATAGAGATAAACAGTTTCCGGGGCACGCGGGCGCTCCACGACGCTGCCGTCGTCAGTAACCTTTGCCAGGTGATCCACAAGTTGCATTTCGATCGGATTCGATATTTTGGAAAGCCAGAATTTCAAAACCGGTAACATGAGAGTGTTCGGAAATGTGATTGGGTTCAACGTGTGATTTGTAGGTGCCCGTTCGAAGAAATCCCGACTTGCTTGCGTATCCAGAGATTGATGCAGAAGGAGGTTCTCGGAGGGATGTGCTCCATCGAGAAGAAACTTGATGGCAACCGCTGGACTATAATTTGGCATTCCAACGGCGAGTGAGGCCCTAATAAACCCTAGCCCTCCCGTGGCAAATATGCCAGTGAAAGGATGGTGGCCATCCGCAATGAATTGTATCTTCGCGACAGTTCCGTATGCATGAAAGGCTTTCATGCGCGGTGGGCGCACATCGTCGTCCTGGACGAATGACTTTCGCAGAAAGGCACGATTGATCAGTCTCTTCATCAACTGAAAGTTAGTTGTGCGCATCGAACCCAGGTGTTTATAGGGCGATTGGGAAATAAAATGCCAGAGCGTTTCTTGCTTCTGTCTGGCCGAAGCGCGAAGGAAATCGGGCGAAGTGACGGCTTCTAACGCTGCAAAATATTGCTCCTCCGTGCATAAGATGTCGGTCTTTATCGTAACCATAGTTTAGTCTTATTTATATTTTATGCATTAAGAAATTTTGGCGATCCACTTCATGGCAGTTATGCTGGGCATAAAAAAATAGCCCGCTGCCTGCGTAGTCACGAACCTTGAGAATCCAGTAATCTTAAGTGGAGGACCACTGGCTTGGGGAATTTCAAGAATACTCTGTAACGACGTATTGGCACCGACGATCGCGTCTTTGGATTTTGGATTCAGCCTAACTCTTCCGGCGAACTCACCCGACTCGCTCCACTCTTTCAAGACGAACTCGTACTGGTTTTCGATGTAGGTGTTGACGAAAAATCCCAGAAGGCCGCGGTCAATACCATCATAAGGAAGCTTGGGATCGTACTTAGGACCGTAGGGCATACCGCGACGAATTAGGCGGTGTGAATTATTACTACCACCCGGAGTGCCCTGGCCCGCGACCACCTGTCCTCTTGGGTTGTGGCGGCGAATGTGCGCCCCGACCGGACAACGCAACCCACGGGGATCGCCCGACCCATCGCTATTTACATATTCGAAGTTATTCAATTCTTCAGGCGTGATGGCAACGGTAGGGGTATCTGTATCCGGAGAAAGCGCCAGAGGAATGCCGTTGCGCCAACGGCCACAGATCTTGGCAGCCAGCAATTCCGGATCGATACGATCTTTATTCGATTGAAGAAAATTCTCGAAGGCGACAACGTCTTGCTTCATCATTTTGAACACGCCAAAACTCCCATTTTTCCAGAATTCCGAAGGTTTGGGTAAATGGTAATTTTCTGCATCTTCCGAAAGAACAAAGAGCCACGGCTCGCAGGCTTGCTGATGATCAGGCGCGACGGGTTCCGGTCCGCCGATAATACGCGGAGTAATTGTAAGGCCATCAGTGTAGCCAAAGTGAACTTTAGGGACGTGTGTAGGTTTGCCATCAATCATTTCCGTCATGGCCGCGCCTTCGGTTTGCCACAGCAGTTGAAAGGCGTTGCCTTCCTTAAACAATGTGGTTAGCCGGTAACTGTAGTTTCCCAGTAACTCCTTATTTAAGGAGTACTGCCAAATTTACTTTTTGTTCGATCTCTTCACTGATTTGATAAAATGAATAGCTTTTTTTCTCCCGGGTAAGTTGCACCTGGAACATACCTTCCTGAGCATGTTTGATTAACAAAAGGAGATAGTCTGGGTCGAGGTTCTTTATCTCGCTGACCTCGCCTAAAAAATCATCCACCTTCTTATTGTGAAGCTTGACAAGTTCCGCACAATACTTTTCCATGTCCCCGAAATAATGATAAAACCCCGACTTGTTGAGTTTAAGGATGCGTGACAAACGCTCCACCTGAATTCCATCTAGTCCTTCTTTGGCAAAGAGATCATAGCCTAGTTCAATCCACAACGAAAAGTTATTTGATTTTTCCATAGGGAAATACAACGTTTAAATTTAGGGCGGGACATCAAGCGCTAGGCGCTGAGCTATCTTCAGCCAGTTGGTGCACTACGGCTTTTGCTTCGTTTACCAGGTTACGGAGAAATTCACAAGTCAGGTTGTCAAGACTAGCTCGGGTATAAAACATGTAGCGCAACATATCGTAGTAGCGCATGGCTAAGTCCGGGTTCTCCCGATAGCCTAAGTACTCGCTTATCAACTCCCTCAGGATCGCGTCTTCCTTATGATTGACCGTTTCCGCGACCTTGCAAAAGGTGGGATTTTTAGACCGTAGCAGCTGCATCTGAACCATCGTCGCTACCTTAAACTCAACCAGGATTTCAAACCAATCCGGGTCAATTTTCTTGACATGTCGTATTTTGTCAAAGTAGATTTCAGCAATCCCATTATGGTGACGAAGAAGTTCATCCCAGTATACCTCCATGTCGCCGAAGTAATGATAGAAGCCGGATTTATTAAGTCCTAGTGTACGCGCGAGGCGTTCAACCTGAATGCCTTCGAGGCCTTTTTCGGCAAAGAGGACGTAGCCTTGTTCAGTCCATACCGAGGCGTTTTTGGACTTATGCATTGGAGAGAGGGTTTAGCGAAGTTAACCGCATTTTTTTGAACTCTATGAACGGCGCCGTTTATTTAAAGTGAAAGATGAGCGATCGTCGAATATAGTGCTGTAGGTAAAAGACAGTTTTATCTACCTCTCTAAGGCTGTGAACCCCTGATTACAGGGGGAATAGAATGTCAATAAAAAGGAAATGATAACGTATCGAGCACCATTATAATATCCTGCCCATGGTATATGAAGCGTACGAATACATTGCTTTTTCAGATGTTAAAGCAGAATGGAACTTTCAGAAATAATGATGTCGAGCGCGATTTATGCTTTGGCAGATATTTCTGCGAGCCTCAACAAATTTTAGCGCAGCCATGATTAGAAGCCACAGATTCTCGTGACTAGTCGGACTTTAAATTTGCAACATTACTCGACGGTACCTATCATCTATCGATTAAGGCCACTTTTTCAAATGCCTTTTTTGTCTCAACGCTCAGGTCGTGGAGAAACTCGTAAGTAATGTGGTCGGCATCGATTCGGGCATAAACAAAATGACGAATAATATTTAGATAGGCAAGGGCCACGTCCGTGTCGTTAGGCGCGCTGTTATTTCGGGCCCAAAAGGCTAGAAGTTCATTGGTGATTATCTTCCCGGCTTCGTCAACCTCATAGTTAACATGCGCAAATCTGCTCTTTACAAGCAACTGCGACTCCACCAGAAAAAACGACTTGTGCCGAACAATTAGAAGCAAAAGATCCGGGTCGATCGTTTGACACCGCAGTATTTCGGCTGCTACTTCACCCGCCATGTGCGCATGGTATGAAGCAGGCAGGTAAGAAATCCCTCCATCGTTTTGAAATAATAATAAAACCCTGATTTGTTGAGGTTGAGTACCCGCGCAATCCGCTCGATCTTAACGCCCTCCATTCCCTCTCTACCTAGAAGTTTATAGCCTGCTTTCAGCCATATTTCTATTTTCAATTCTCCCATAACTGGACAAAGGAAAACATTAAGGTTTAGAGTTATTGGACGAATCCGTTTAGCAAATTGGTTGCGTCGCTGCATATCTTCGCAAACCATAGTCCCAAGACGAGTGAACCAAGGGTGCTACTGCGGAGACAACGCCTGACTAGAAAAATAACGTGTCACCCAGCAATAGCTCAATCAAAAAGGCACTGAACGAAAATTTTAAGATGTGGTGAAAAAAATATTCCTCAAAGTTCTCTTTTTTTTCATTTTGGATATGGAGGCACCCTTAAAGGCACAAACTCCCGAGAGCCAGTTCTGGGCAGAGTATATGTTGAATTATCCGTTTGCAAATTCCTTTAACATTGAGAACGCCTTTGTCTACAGTACGCTAGCCAGCTCGCCCCGGTGGTATGCCTTGGATTTTAGCCCCACTTTGGAATATTCTCTCACACAACACATCGACCTCAGCCTGGGATGTACGTTTTCTTATACTGCTCAAACAGAAGATTACAATACGTTCGAAATCCGGCCAGTGCTGGGTTCACGCATTCACTTTACACCCAACAAGCGGATACTAACTCGCGCCTTTCTACGTCTGGAGCAACGCAACTTCTTAAATCTTGATACCGACACCTGGGAAACTGTATGGAGGCCCCGCGTGCGCGCAGAATTGCTTGTACCGATAAATCGAAAAACCCCCTATGAAGACAAGATGTGGTACGGCATCGCGGACTTTGAGTGGCTCTTTTCCGTCGAGGATGTCGAAGAACGGTTTGCCAATCGGTTGCGTGCCAGGGTCGGCCTTGGCTACCGGCTCAGCTATACGTCACGATTTGAATTTATCTACATGAGGCAACAGTCGCGAAGTGGAATTGACGAAGACTACGAAACAAGCGACAATATCTTTCGCTTTCGGTATAAACAATATCTCCGTAAAACTAAACCCACTAAATTATCGGGTACTGGTAATTGACGAAGTGTGCAGATACGAATCCAGGAATAATTTGTGAAGCGCGAATTAAGATACGGGTTGAACATTTTAATGGGCATCCCCAATTGGAGTTTTTTGTATTCATTGATTAAAATAAACCATCGTCTTTGCATCTGTGGACGAATCCGTTTAGAAACGGCATAGTGGCTCTCGTACATTTAAATCGTTATCGACTTCAGCACACCGGTCACCAGGCAGCAATATTTTTATGCAACTGTGTTTTAGCCTATAATCATCCATCTCGCTGCGAGCATTAATGAATTTCTTGCATGGAGCTTGGACTGAAGGTTTGTCAATTGATACTCCATGTTGGAGAAAAACATATTGTAGGCATAACGCAAAATCAAACTTATGAATGCTAACATGCGGCTTTTTGTTACGTTAGTTTCTTTGTTCATGTCAATTGTGCCAGAGTGCGCCATTGCGCAGGAATCTTCTTCGGGTACAAAGGACACCACTTGCGTGCAGCGGGATCTGGGCGATGTAATTCGCGAAGCACGGCACAAACCTGTCAAAATTGATACGAGTAGCGGCGGCTCCATTCTGCTGATACCCATTATCGGATCCAACCCGGCAACCGGTTTCATGCTTGGCGTTGGTGGACAGTATGCTTTCAGATTGCCTGGCGTAGATACACGTTATTCCATACTATCAGGCAGTGTTCAATTCACCAGCAAAAATCAAAAGCTGTTTCTCTTAAAGAACAACATATACACCAAAAACAATAATATCTTTTTTACTGGCGATTGGCGCTTCCTGATCTTTTCGCAGCCAACCTACGGCCTGGGTACCAATTCTCCCGAAGGAGGAATACTGGACTATCAATTCAACCTGAGTGGAATGGAAATGGCCAACGATTCATTGGCACAGCCCATAAATTTTAATTTTGTGCGTCTTTATCAGTCAGCGTCCTTTAAAATAAAAAAGGCATTTTACCTTGGCGTTGGATACTATCTCGACTACTACTTTAAAATCGACGACACAAAACTCCGTTTGAATCCGGGAGATTCGCTGATTACAAGTCATTATGCCTATAACGAAACCTATGCCTTTAACACAACTAAATATTATTCATCGGCCCTTAATGTAAACCTGATTTTGGACACGCGCGATAACATGATCAATCCTTATCGGGGACATTTTCTGATGATCAACTGGAGAGGTTCCTTGAAAGTATTGGGCAACAAAACCAACGCGAATTTCTTTTCGGTAGAATGGCGAAGCTTTCATCCCCTATCGATACGGAACCCACGGCACTTGATGGCATTTTGGTTTATGGGAAACTTCTCACCTGAAGGCGAATTCCCATACATGATCTTACCCGCTACAGCGTACGATCAACGGAGCCGTAGCGCACGGGGCTATACGCAGGGTCGCTTTCGGGGAAACAATCTGATGTACGGTGAAGCAGAGTATCGTTTTCCGATTTCGTCCTGTGGAGGAATTTGGGGAGGCGTACTGTTCGTCAATGCTACCACGGCAAGTCACCCGACGCAAGCGCTGAAACTTATGGAATCAGTAAAACCCGGTTACGGCATGGGGCTTCGAATTATGGTCGATAAAAAAACCCGCACCAACCTTGCGATAGATCTAGGCTTCGGTGATAAATCGTCTGGCTTTTACCTGGCTGCGTCCGAAACTTTTTAATGAGTTTGATCCTTTTTTGATCTTCTCGAGCTACCTGTATAACCATCTCGAAACCGAACGGATTTGTCCACCAGCGGAAAAACAGCATACACGTAGTATGGTATTTCAGTAAAAATTCACAGATTTTCCTGCGGCATTGTTGTTGTAAGGCCATTGCCTAAGCCCGCTTATGCTAACTAATTATCTAACCATTGCCATCCGTAGCTTACTCAAGCACAAATCCAATACGTTCATCAGTATGTTCGGGCTATTGGCCGGTATCTCGTCGGCGATGATTCTTGCTCTTTATGCCTATCAGGAACTTACGTTCGATTCATGGCACGACAAGAATGATAATGTATTCCTCGTCTATAAAGATCGGATCACGCCCACTGGCACGCAGTCGACTTATGCTACCTGGGTGCCGATGCTTCAGGCTTTGAAAGATGAATATCAGGACGTGAAAGACGGTTCGCGCATCTTTGGACAGCAAGGTTTTCTCACCATCGGTGATAAACAACTTTCAGAAGAGGTGACCTTTGCAGATCCATCCCTATTCAACATCTTTAAACTTCCAACTAAACAAGGAGACGGCTACAATATTCTTCAAGACAAATCACATGCAATCCTTTCCTCTGAAACAGCAACCCGGCTCTTTGGTGAAACCGATCCAATTGGAAAGCCTCTGCGACTGTCGATGAACGGCATACACTTCGAACTCACCGTTGCAGCTTTATTTGATTACATCCCTACAAACTCATCGATACGTCCTAACATGGTAATCTCTATTGAAAATGCCATGGCATTCTCCTGGGTAAAAGAGGCCGAATGGGACGAAGCATTCCTCGAGACGTTTATCACAACCGAATACGCTGCCGCTGCTGCAAAATTGGAAAAACTTTTTCCCACGTTCGTAGGAAAATATCACGACCCGGAAATGGCGCAACGATTTAAATACAAGCTATTGCCACTTCGAAACTATCATAACGAGTTTACGGGGTCTAATCGAACTGCCTACACCATGGTGTGTGTTGCATTCATAATCATATTGATTGCCGTTGTTAACTATATCAACCTAACCACTGTACGTTCCATCGAACGTGCGCGTGAAATTGGATTAAGAAAAGTACTGGGTGCATCGCGTGGGGCATTGATCCGGCAATTCCTTACTGAGGCTCTTGTGCTTACAACGCTGGCATTCGCGGGTTCATGTATCGTGATGCAACTCGGACTACCCTTTGTCAATCAGCTTCTGGGAACTTCTATAGATGTCGTAATCCTGTCAACGCCACGAGTATTGGTCATGGCGATGGCAGCGTTCCTTCTTATAGGAGTTTCGTCCGGGAGCTTCCCTGCGTTCTTTATTTCCCGGTTCAATACGGTCGAGTCCGTCAAAGGAAAATTGAAGAGCACTTCAACAGGTATCGGACTAAAGCGTATTTTGATTATTACGCAGTTTTCACTTTCTGTCATCTTGTTTTTCTCGACGATCATCATATATCGCCAGATAGACTTTATGAAGTCACATGATCTGGGACTGAACAAGGAAAACGTAGTGGTCATACCAACAGATACCGATAACATGATGGATCCTGAGGGTGCACGCGTGCGTGTCTCCAGTCTCAAGAAGGAGTTGCTCCAGGATTCCCGGATCATAGATGTGTCTTCATCGAGTATCGTTCCGTCGAATACAAGTCAGGCAGGATATACAACGACTCGCCCCGACGGCTGGACGGATGACAATCCTTTCCGCATCATGAGAGCGTATGTCGACGAATCATACTTTAAATTGTACGAGGTGAAATTTATTGCTGGGGAGAATTTTAAAGAAGGCATCTCACCGCTGGATACGTTAGTGCGAAATTTCGCGATCATCAATGAGGCA
>DATHIE010000447.1:0-7870 GCA_035316905.1 Chryseolinea sp.
GGAGCCAGGCGTGCGATGTTAGTAAGATAGAACAATGTGTTCGCCGGGAGGATGTGTACCCCGAAGGTTTGGGCTAAAGCCCGGTTACATCAATGCTATTATCCCCGCCCTGAAGGGCGGGGCAACCGATTTGCCTGATAACTTCTGTAGCGAATGCAATCAACTGAATGTTTGGCTCCAGAGGAGCCGCCTGTCTGTAGAAACAATACAGGCAATTATTCGTGGGCTCCAGAGGAGCCACCTAACCCACGCGTCCTGCTATGGGATACAAATTGATTGAAATGGAAAATTTTCAATCTTGAGTTCAAGGGTGATATTATTCCGCCTTGCATGGCATTCCTTAATTAAAATCTCTGCCGAGGGTTGTCCGTAGACTCGGATCAACCATTCTGATTTACGCATCGAGTTATCAAAATAGAATGCGAGTGCTATTTGAATAGTGTATCGCCCGAAAAGGAGGCTCCTCCGGAGCCGGTGATCACGAATTAACGGTTTGCTACAGACAGAATGCTCCTCTGGAGCCATCCGTGTGTTGTGTTAACAAGATAGAATAGTGTGTTCGTTGCGGGCGTTTTTACCCCGAAGGTTTGGGCAAAGGCCCAGTTACCCCAATGCTATTATCCCCGCCCTGAAAGGCGGGGCAATGGATTGGCAAGCGTGTCTGCGATTACACTTACTTGTTCCCAACAGGAGCACCGTTCTCTTTTATCTCTTGCCTGATTTTTTCGCGGTGCTTAATCCCCCATTCGCTTAACGATTCCAGGACGGGGTACAACGTCTTGGCATCCTCCGTAAGTTCGTATTCAATGACAACGGGCGTTTGGGGAAGTACGTGACGTTTCACAAAACCATTCAACTCTAACTCCCGCAATTCCGAGGCAAGCACCTTGGAGGAAATGCCCGTGATCGTTCGTTGAAGTTCGTTGAAACGACTCTTTCGCTCCTGGAGAACGACGATAATGCGCAGTTTCCACTTTCCTCCAATAGCGTACAACGCATCGCCAATTGATGCAAGCCTGGTAATGCAGGCCTTGCCATAATGATTCATTACTTCATCCTTTTCCATGGGGTGCCGAATTCGCTTACCTAAAGGTAACTACTTACCTTTTGTAAAGTGACTACTTTTGGTAAGCAAAATACAAGGGTTTTGGTGTTATAACGAAAACAAACAATCATGACAACAATCAAGAAATTACAACAGATATATAGTCCCCCGGCTCAGGCGGGATTCTTAGGACGAGGTCATATCGCGCGTCCCGTTATTCAACTGGATTTTTCTGAAAGTGATCCTTTCATCATGCTCATGGACGACATGCTGGATAAGAAAGATGATGCTCCTGCAGGTGGGCCCCATCCCCATGCAGGTTTCGAGACGGTAACGCTCATGCTTGAAGGCGAAATAGGAGAGGGCCCGGACAAAATGAAAGCCGGAGACTTCGAGATGATGACAGCAGGCGCGGGCGTGGTTCATACCGAAACTATTACCAAGCAAACGAAGCTGCGCATTCTGCAACTGTGGCTCAACCTGCCGAAGAAGGACAGGTGGGCGAAGCCAAGGGTGCAAAAATTGAGCGCTGCGCATACTCCGTCGCGGAGCGACAACGGTGTTACGGTGCGCACTTATAGCGGCTCATTTTTCGGATTGAGTTCTCCCGTTCTAAATCACACGCCAATGATTCTGGCGGAAATAAAAATCGAGGAGGGGAAATCATTACGTGAACTTTTGCCCGGTGCCTTTACGACTTTTATTTATGTGTTGGAGGGTAGTGTGCAAGCCGGAGAGGAAAAAGGAATCGTTACCAAGGATCAGGTAGGATGGTTTGATCGCGCTGACGAATCACTGAGTACGTTGCTGTTGGAAGCAGGAGATGAAGGTGCTCGCCTGGTGCTTTATTCAGCAGAGCCGCAGCGCCACGAGATTGTTTCTTACGGACCTTTTATCGCCGACTCTATGGATGAAATCAGGAATCTATACGCTGACTACCGCAATGGAAAAATTGGACACATCCATGATGTGTCTGAGAGTCAAAAGATTTTGCTATGACCTTAGACCGAAACAACGGCGGTCACAATTGCTTAACATTGTTCATGCAAACGCGTTAGGGTTACGTTGAAATTGATCGTATCTTGCCGTCGCCTTAATTCATAGATGCCAACCGACGAATCACTTGTTCGCCTTTCCGGGGACAACATTATTGAACTTGTAAGAGAGCGTCGAAGTGACCTTATCAGCAAATTACTTCATGATGACGAACTAAACCTTTACGTGAAGGAAACGTTTAACATTTCAGAAGTATCCCTGATCAAAAGAGAATTTATTAAAAGGGCGCTAAAAGAACTGAATCTGACACCTATTGACCTTTCTCACTACGGTCAGATTATTCTGGAGATGAGGAAAAGCGGTTCACTCGTTGTTTCAAGCAATAATGAAAAGCTTTTCTACCAGGAAATCGAAAATTCCATAAAGAACTACCTGCTCTAACGCAATCGCAAATTTTATTTCATCCTTATAATTAATGACAAGTTTAATAACACCCGGCAGCAAATGTCTGCTTGACGGTAAAACAGAGGTTATCGTATTAAAACCATCCACCCGTTCTAATTTATCATACACCGTGGAGATTCCCGGACGAAGTATAGAGATTGTATCGAGCGATCGGCTTACAGCATTCTTACAACCATCACAACGCACAGAATCGGAAGGGATTTTCAGCTTCGATTAGTGACTAATGTCGGACTCTTCCTGAGTTTTTATTGGGTGATTCAATCATCGCTGCAGAATGATTAACTATCCAACCTGCCATACCGATCAGATTAAAAAGTCGGACGATTGAGCTGGTGATTCAATAGACCTGTTCTAATCGCCTGGAAACTTACGGTTGCAAGCGAAATTATCAACAGGATCAATAATGGAATTATAAATGTCAACGAACCGTGTGGTGTTCTACACCAACACTTCGCAAATGCAGGTTTGCAGAACACCAACGAGGGCGAGGAGCGAGCGCCTCGTGGGCAGGGGAATTATTCCGTTCGCAATGTTTCAACAGGATTTCTCGCACCAGTCCTCACGGCCGTGCTGCCGATTGTTACAAGGGCCAATAAAAGTGCAAATGCGCCCCCTAACGCAAAGATCCACCATGCCAGGTCAATTCTATAAGCAAAACGTTGTAGCCAGGCATCTGATGCAACCCAAGCCAACGGTACAGCTATAAGAATGGCAACAAAGATAAGCTTGACGAAACCTCGTGAGAAAAGTACAAATATCTGTGTCGTTGTTGCACCCAACACTTTTCGAATACCCATTTCCTTGGTGCGTTGTTCAGCGGCATAGACCGCAAGGCCAAGGAGTCCGAGACAGGAAATAAATATGGATATACTTCCGAAGACGCTGGAGAGTTTACTGATGATTTGTTCACTCCGGTACAATCGCTGAAAAGCGTCATCAAGGAATGAATAAGAGAACGCATATCCAGGGTTATATATACTATAGGCCTTCCGAAGACTGTTGATTCCTTCTTCTGTTTGTCCCGGTTTCGTCCTTACGAGGATCGTTCCAAAGTTTAGACTTTCTTTAAAGTCCATCACGATTGGAGTGAGGCTATGGTGCAATGACTGCGCGTTAAAGTCATTTACAATCCCAATGATTGGTCCTTTCTTTTCGAACACGGAGATGACTGCACCTAACGGTGCGTCCAGACCCATTTCTTTGACACCCGATTCAGTGACGAGAAAGCCCGTTGTATCGGCAGGAAATTCGTCCGAAAAATCCCTGCCCTCAATGACCTTCAGACCAAAGAGTTCGACAAAATCGTATCCAACGGAAGTGGGAATAAAATTCACCGCATGATCCGGGTTCTTGCCCTCCCAATTGACAAATGGTCCCGAAAGTCCCATTGTATGTGGCGTCTGGGAACTCCTGTCAACATAAGCGATACCGGGCAGACGCATGGCCTCCCGCTTAAAGGCTTTGTAGTTTTTGATCAACGCACCCTCGAGGCGTATATAAATAACACTCTCCCGGTTGTAGCCTATATCTTTGTTTTTGATATATGCCGTCTGGAAACCTACGACCATCGTTACGATGATCAACAGGATGGAAAGTGCAAACTGAAAAACAACCATACTTTTACCGAAACCTGCGGTACGGGAACTGAATATCACCTTTCCCTTAAGTGCTTTCACAGGTCTGAACGTGGACAACAATAGCGCAGGGTAGGTACCTGCAACAATACCAACGACTATCAATGTGAGCACAACGTTGCCAATAAACGATAGGTCACGCAGTGGAAGAGTAATTTGTTTTTCAGTTAATAAATTGAACGCCGGCAACGCGATGTAAGCGGCGATGAGCGAGACAACGATCGCGAACGCTGCCAATATAAAAGTTTCCGACATGAACTGAATTATCAGGGTGACGCGATTTGCGCCAGCCACTTTCCGTACTCCTACTTCCCTGGCGCGCTTCAGTGAGATTGCCGCCGAAAGGTTCATAAAATTCACACACGCAATGACCATGATAACCACGGCAGCAATAGCCATAGAGTTGACGTAATCGATGCGGCCACCTGTGGGCCTCCCATTCTCGAAATTTCCATATAGATATTGATCCCCAAAGCGCTGCAAACCCAATTCGACTCTAACATTGCTTCCTTTCTGGATATCCAAACGTTCGTCCAGGTAGCCAATCAATTTCTTTTCCAGCTGCGCTGGATCGGTTCCGGGTTTGAGTTGAACATAGGTGTACGTTCCGAAATGACCCCAGTACTTTTTGAAATCGTCATTTTCAACCCAGTGCTCCCAATTCGCGAGATAATCGAATTGATCTGAGGCAGATGGCGGTAAATCTTCGAAGACAGCGGTTACACTAACGTCCCTGCTCATACTTTCGCTGCTGAATTTCAGCGTTGATCCAAATGCGTTCTCTACGCTACCGAAAAAGAGAACAGCCATCTTTCGTGAAATAGCAATACCATTGGGTTCATTCAATGCTGTCGACGGAGTGCCGGCCAACAAGGGATAGGAAAACATGGAGAAAAAATCCTTGCCCGCGCGGCTACCGCGCATTTTGTATGCTTTATCTCCCAGTAGAAATGATTCATAAGTATCTCCCTGCTGGCTGAGGCGCAGGACTTTCGCATATCCTGATGCATTCTCCACTTCTGGAAAATCCTCTTTCAGCGTTTCCGGAAGCAAAGCCGGTGAGTTGTAGTTGGCATTGATCTGGTCTCCAAAGTATCGACGGACGTAGACGCGATACAATTGATCGCCCTTGCTGTGAAAGTTGTCCACACGCAACTCGTCCTGCACCCACAAATAGATGATGAGGCTGCAAGCGAGGCCCAATACTAATCCGGAGATGTTAATGGCGGAAAAAGTCTTGTTTCGCATGAGGCGACGAAATACGAATGTTATATAATTCTTGATCATGATCTGGGAATTTTGTTTAGCGGATAGACTTTTGAACGCATAGGGTCGAAGGAATTTAAGGGCATGAAGTACATAAAGAAATTTTGCTCTTGTCACCCCGAACCTACGCGTCCATTTTTCATAGAGTTCAAGCAAATCACCCTGCATTTCCTCCACAAGCATGGAAGAACAGAACCATTCTAAAACTCGACCAGGCCATGCTGGCGGTGCACTATTATTAGTTCCTTTTTGTGTCATGTCGTTTTAGAGTGTAATAATCCGTTAGGAACTTGATTCCAAAGTTGTTCTCTCAACTCCCGAATCGCGTGAAGGACACGACTTCCGAGTGGTGTTATTATAAAAAAACGTTTACGCCTGCCGCCTCGTTCTGCCGAGGCGCCACCCATATACGATTTGACGTAACCTTTCTTCTGCAGTCGATGAAGTGTGGCATGAATGGCACTTATGCTCAAGTCCCTTCCGGTTTGAAGTTCAATGGCTTCATTGATCGACACTCCGTATGCATTGTCACCAAGCGTGGCAACAATCAACAGAACAATTTCTTCAAATTCTCCTAACTGCGTCTTTCGCATACCGATTCAAGGGGTATTATATTCAATTTGAGCGAACAAATAGTATGCCATGGGGAACATGGCGCGATTATGATACCAGGACAGGGAAATTTCCCCTCAAGCTTGTTCGGATCCGGGCAAAAGTGAGCGTAGGTGAAACACGGAGTTTGAGGACTGGTATCCTAATCACCCTTAAAACAATAATAAATTAATACCCATTACCAGTACCCAATCCGTTGCAGGTGATCGATGACAATTAAAGGCTCCTATTTTGTGTCCGGTTTTTAGAATGCTGTAAGAGAAAGCAATCAGGTAGGCCCACACGATACCACGATGAGCCTCCTGAATGCAATCAAGCACCGGTGAAGAACATCTAACCGTTGCCGGTTAAGCAGAAGTGAAACGACGGCAAGTTTTACGCAGACCGCAAATTATTCTCGAGAGCCATGCTCCTACGCTGAAGCTACAGCGCGAGCGTTAGCTCATTCAGAGCGAAGGCTATTTACGGGTTTCATCAAAGCAGCTTTCACGGCCTGATAGCTGACCGTCAATAGAGTAATTACCAGTGCAGCAATACTGGTAACAGCGAATATCCACCAGGACATTTCAGTACGGTATTCATAATTCTTCAACCACTCTCCTAAAAAGTAATAGGCTATCGGAATGGCGATGAGACAGGAGATGACTACCAGCACCACGAAATCCTTTGATAACATTTTCCATAGATTGAAAACAGAAGCACCCACTACTTTACGGATACCGATTTCCTTTGTGCGTTGCTCGGCAACAAAAGATGCCAACCCGAATAGTCCCAGGCAACTGATGAGTATGGCAAGCACAGCAAAAACAGTTGCTAGTTTTCCAACGCGTTCTTCCGCAGCAAATTTTAATGCATATTCCTGGTCTGCAAACCTATAACCGAATGGAGCGGAAGGAATTATTTTTTTAAAGACTGCTTCGATCTTTGGAAGCGCTTCAGCAGTACTGGTCTGTGGATTGATCCTGATGTTGATCGAGTTTGTGCCTTGTTTACTTAAGAAGAAGACCGAAGGCACAGGCGGTGCATACGGTGATTTCATAACCATATCTTTAGTGACACCAATTACGGTAAAACTGTTGTATTTGCTTCGCCATCCATTTTGCCATCGGATCGTTTCACCTACTGGATTTTTAAAACCCAATAATTTTGCCGCGGCTTCATTGATTATAAAACCAGCGGAATCACTGGCTATGTCTCTTGAAAGATCGCGACCACTCACAAACTGCCAGCCTAGTGTCTTGCCATAGTCGGCGGTTACCGTCACGGTTGCCCATTGAGGTACAAATGCCGGGTCTTTTCCGTTCCAGTCAAAACCACCGTTCTCGTACTGGATGCCTGTCGGAGAGCCTGACGATTCCGCCATTTCTAACACCGCGCCAGTATTCTTTAATTCCGTAAAAAGCACATCGTGCTTACCATAGAATTCCGGCGTAGTCATCGGGACCATGAGCAGGCCTTCCCGGCTATAGCCTACCGGTCGGGCTTTGGCAAACTGGATTTGCTGGTGGACGATGATCGTGCCGATGATCAACGTGACCGACACCGTGAACTGCGTAACAACAAGTACCTTGCGGGGAACGGATGCAAGCCGGCCAACACGTATAGATCCCTTCAACACTTTGACGGCATTGAAAGAGGATAAGTAAAGCGCAGGATAACTACCCGCTAACAATCCGGTAAACAAGATGAAAACAAAACTACTCAACCAAAAGTAAATGTTCATCCAGGGCATTCCGATTTGCTTGCCGGCTAATTCATTGAACCAGTTTAGTGAGATCGACACGGCGACAAGAGCGACTACAAAGGCAAGACCGACCACTAAAAACGACTCGCTGAAAAATTGATTCATCAA
>DATHIE010000448.1:0-2252 GCA_035316905.1 Chryseolinea sp.
CTGTTCCCTTTTGCTGAAACCTGGTGAAGGTATTCTACGAGCGCATTTGTTGCCTCGGAAGGATTATTCTTAAACCCTGTGCTTGCTGCTTGCAGCAGTAGTACACTCGATGACCCCGGGTCCGCAATAAGCGCCAGCGACCATAAAGACGCTTTCTTCAGTATCAGGTTATCACTGGATGCGTTTTTCGTTATCGACTCGAGCGCTGGCTGATACCTGAATCTACCCAACGCCTTGGTAAGCTTAATTTGTATTTCCGGGCTTTGAGTGTTGAGACTGGTTAACAGTACTTGCTTGGCATCTGCGGTGTTGATCGATATCAGCGCGGAAACGGCCGGATCGAACAAGTCTTTATCAGCTATGTAGTTTGCCAATGGTTTTACCGATTCATTGGAACCGACAAGCTTGAGGTTTGAAATGAAATAGGCTTTTACCTCGGGATCAGTTGCCTTACTCAATGCGACCAGATAGGCATTTTCTATCTTAGACTTGTCCTCGGCCGAAGTCACATAGTGCGTCAGTAGCGAAACGGCGTAGCGCGAAGAAGTTCCTTCAGCGATACCGTTGGGGACAACACCGTTCATGATCATGACCATACCTTCGTCGCCGAGGTTTAATAGTTCACGAAACAACCGTTTACTTTGCTCATTGTCAGACGCCGGGAGTAATGCAAGAACGTCCGCCACCTTTGTTTTCAAAAGCCGCTGATCTTGTGCTGCTGCCTGGAAACAGAGCACAGCGAGCAAAACCAGGATATATAGTTTTTTGATCGATTTCATTTTCAGTCGGTGCTTTATAAGATTAGATTTTCCACGGTCCCCGCATCGGTTCATTGATCAGGCGGTTTGCAGCTTCGTCGTTGATAAATTCCTGTTTGACAGGATCGAACTCCAATGACCTTCCTAATTGTAAGGCAATCTTTCCGATGTTTACGATGGTGCTTGAACGATGACCGTTGATTTCATTTAAACCAAACTTCTTTCGGGAGATCACTGACTCGCTGAAGGTCGAAACCTGCGGTTCCGGGTCGGGAAAGGTATCGACCAATTTCAGGATGTTTGGAATGTCAGACTTGAACCCACGATAGATCTTTCCCTTTGGCCCTTCGATGTAGGGAACAGTGGTGTCTTTATTTTCGCCGTCAAGTATGATTTTACATCCGTCGGCATAAGTAAATTCAATCCTCCTCCAGGTGCCCACTGCATCGTCGTGTTGTTGTGGTGAATCGACGTCCACGCGAACGGGACTAGTGTTGTCTTTACCTAAGATATACTGAACAGGATCGATGTAATGTTGACCCATGTCACCCAGTCCTCCACCATCATAATCCCAATAACCTCGGAATGTGCTGTGGACACGGTGTGGATTATAAGGTTTATACTGTGCGGGGCCCAGCCACATTTCATAGTCCAGTTCAGAGGGTACAGGCATGGGCTGAAGATTCGTTTTACCTACCCAGTAAAACTTCCAATTAAATCCTGTCACACCACTTATTGTTACTTTTAATGGCCAACCGAGAATTCCACTATCGACAACCTTCTTCAATGGCTTCACTGTGGTTCCTAATCCGTAGAAATTGTCTTTAAACCGGAACCAGGTATTTAGCCGGAACATTCGTCCGTATTGTTCCATTGCTTCAACAACCCGTTTGCCTTCACCTATGGTCCTCGTCATTGGTTTTTCACACCATACGTCCTTGCCCGCCTGTGCCGCCATTACCGACATGATCCCATGCCAATGTGGTGGTGTTGCAATGTGTACGATATCGATGTCAGGTTGTGCTAACAGTTCCCTGAAATCAGAATAACCTCTCACTTTTCCTCCTGCCAAAGCAATAGCATCTTTTAGGTGCACTTTATCTACGTCGCACATTGCAAGGAGCTTCGTTCCCTCGTATTCAATGTGACCACGACCCATTCCACCAACGCCAATGATAGCTTTCGTAAGCGTATCACTTGGTGCAAGGAATCCTTTTCCTCCCAACACGTGACGCGGGACAATGGCAAATGCTCCCAATGCAAATACGGACTTCTTGATAAAGTCCCTGCGGGAGTTTCCCTTTGAGCTACTGTTATTTTTCATTTGATTTTAATTATGACTTAAGTCCACAAGTCCAATGATCAATGCAAACAATTCAATGATCTGCAATAAGAATATTTAAAAAGTTTTTTAAAAACTTTTTTACACACAATACTTAGATCCTTTGTGTGCGAAAGCACACATCCACGGGTGCAACAACCATTTGCTTGAAG
>DATHIE010000449.1:0-2192 GCA_035316905.1 Chryseolinea sp.
AACGGGTATCCAAAACTCCGGTCTCGGACTTGTTCTTATATTTACATTTTTTCAGGGTAACGGTTCCATGGCACTGGTGGCGGCATGGTGGGGAATATGGCACCTCGTAAGTGGCTTTGCCTTCTCATATTTCATCAGACGCAGACCCGTTGCACAAGCTATTTAGAAGATCTGATTCATGAGGTCAACTCTTTTTTTCCGGTGCATGAAAGTTTATAGCACCGCTGCATGGCGTGTTTATTTCAGCAAGGTGCAGGTCAACAATGCCGGCACCGTACCTGCAAAAGGGCCCGTCATTTTTATTCCCAACCATCAGAACGCGTTCCTCGACGCAGTCCTTGTGATCTGCACTACACCGAGGAACCCATGGTCCATTGCGAGAGCAAGCGTGTTTAAGGAAGGATTCGTTACCTTCTTATTGACTGCTGTTCAAATCAAACCAGTGTTCAGAGTTCGTGATGGTTTTGGATCACTTCGTAATAACGACGCAATCATTCAGGAGTGGACCAACATGCTCGGTCAGGGCAACGATATTCTCATTTTTGCTGAAGGCAACCATAACGAACCCTATGCAACAGGTTCTCTTCAGCGCGGTTTTGCGCGGATGACACTACAGTTTCAGCAAAAACATCCCAATATACCATTGACGATTGTCCCTGTGGGGTTTCATTACGACGACCATCACTCATTCCGCTCGCGGGTGTTATTAAATTACGGAGATGCAATTGTAGTCAACGACATTCTGAAAGACTCGATGACGGAAAGGGAAAAGCTTGATACGCTTGTCGATATTACAGATGGCTCGTTAAAAAGTCTTGCGTTGGAAATCAAACACGATGACCAATATAAAGCCAAAGTCGAATTCCTTCGAAAATACAGACGCAAGGAAAAAGATATGTTAAAACAGCTTGAAGCAGATCGCGAGATACTGAGCTTATATCCCAATCCTCCTACCAACTTTGTACCCCGAAAGAAGTTTCCGATGATTCTGAACGTGATCAATCCGATCGTATGGATCGGTTGGATCCTTCACATCCTGCCCTATAGTTTTATCAGGGGTTTCATAAAGGCCAAAGTGAAAGATCCACAATTTATCTCCTCGCTGAAGTATGCATTCGGAATGTTCCTGATTCCGCTGTACTATTTTATCCTTGTTCTCATTTTTTACGCGGTGGCGCGAGACATACCATTGACTCTCATCTTTGCCGCAACGTTGCCCCTAAGCGGTATTGCTGCGACAGAGCTCCTCAAGAAATAGGATTTAATCCTGGCTTGGCAATTGCGATCAAATTGGAAAGTACAATTTTTTTTTAACGAGGTCTTTAAATGTATCCGTGCAGCTCGTTCGTGAGAGGCACTGAAGCAAATTCATCTGGCACACATGGTTCACCTTTGGCGCAGAGGACGCGGGGGCAGGCGCGCTTCGCGCTCGGAAAGCGCATCAGAACTCTCCTGCAACATCCTTGGCATTTGACTCAAAAGTTCTGATGCATCCACAACCAAGCAAAGCTTGACTACGCCTGCTCAGAACTACACCCTGCGGCCTCTGCGCGAAATCTGATGAATTAAGAAAACAGATGACCTTAGCTCGCCGTGCCACTCACGAACGAGTTCCCCTGTTGTATTCAACGCGTCTCTGCGTTAAAGCATTTAAAATTTTTGCTGTCGATAAAATGCAGGGTCACGACGATCACAAAGGAGGCACTCCCGATAGCTATCGGGAGATCACCATGTGAAGCGCTAAAAATACGTCGTGTGCTTTGTGGTTCGTGGTGGACATTGTGACCTAATGTTCCACACTAGTATTCCAGTTCCGTAAAGCGGATGTCGAATTTACGAAGTGTTTCTAACACGGGTTCATAGATTTCTTTAATGGTAGGTATCACTACTCCCCTACTGGAAATTCTTCCTTCGATAAGCAGCTCGGTTGCAATAGCCAATGGCAACCCGACTGTTTTAGCCATCGCCGTATCCCTTTCGTCCTTTCCTGTAGCAGTGAGGTAGGATTGTATTTCTTTTTTCTCTCCGTTCTGCTCATACATAAATCGGTGCCACATCACGATAAAATCTTTATCACCATCGCTGAGTTTCCACTTCTTCAGAAGGATGTGTTCGAGGATCTGTGCAGGTGATCCGTGTTGAAGACCAACCAACTCATCATTAAATAACCCGCTCCATTGAAGTCGTTTCAT
>DATHIE010000450.1:0-5532 GCA_035316905.1 Chryseolinea sp.
CAGGCGATTCGCGGGGACCTGAAGCACGTATTCAAACAATGCAATTCCCCAGCTAATGAGGATGATTGAAATAAGGCCAAGGTTTTGACTCCATTTCATATCCTTAAACTTCAGGTGACCATACCACGCCATTGTCATGAATGCGTTGGATAGGATCAGGAGTACAATTGTGTAAATACCTCGCATGGGGGAAGCGTTAATCGTTAATTGTTATCCATTATCCGTGAGTGCGAGTGTGGGAGAGTGAGAGTGGATGTGTTAACCGCAGACGCCATGACGCAAAGTTTCCGCGGAATATTTCTTTCGACATTGGACATTCGGAGTTCGACATTCGGCATTCCACCCCGCTCCCTAAGCCCACACGCACGATTAACGATTAACGATTAATGGATAACGGATAACGACGCCTAAACACCCCGGATAACCTACTTAACAAGCTTCTTATACTTGATACGATGTGGCTGTTCGTCGCCGAGCCGTTTCCGTTTATTTTCTTCGTATTCGCTGAAGCCGCCTTCAAACCAGAACACCTGCGAATCGCCTTCGAAAGCGAGTATATGTGTACATACGCGGTCGAGGAACCACCTGTCGTGGGAAATGATCACAGCACATCCGCCAAAGTTCTCGAGCGCTTCTTCCAATGCACGGAGCGTGTTGATATCAAGGTCGTTCGTGGGTTCGTCAAGCAGCAACAAGTTCCCGCCCTGCTTTAACGCGATCGCGAGGTGCACACGGTTTCTCATCCCGCCCGATAACTCCTTTACCTTCTTCTGCTGATCCGTCCCATTAAAGTTGAATTTTCCGACATAAGCTCGTGAATTGATCTGTTTCCCCCCAAGTTCCATCAATTCGTTGCCTCCCGATATGGCCTGCCAAACAGACTCCTCCGGACTTAGATCATCGTGCTCCTGATCTACGTAAGCAATACGGACTGTCTCCCCAACCTGGAAGGTACCCGCATCCGACTTCTCCTTTCCGATGATCATCTTAAAAAGTGTTGTCTTGCCCGCCCCGTTGGGTCCAATGATCCCCACTATACCGGCTGGAGGAAGAGAAAAGGTCAAATTTTCATACAACAGTTTGTCACCGTATGCTTTTGCCACGCCGTTCGCCTCTATCACCTTATTTCCCAACCGAGGTCCCGGTGGAATGAAAAGCTCAAGCTTGTCTTCTTTGTCTCGGGTTTCCTGGCTCAATAATTTTTCGTAAGCACTCAAACGTGCCTTGCCTTTTGCGTGTCTTCCCTTGGGATTCATGCGAACCCATTCAAGCTCCCGCTCCAATGCCTTTTGTCGCTTGGACTCAGACTTTTCTTCCTGAGCCAACCTCTTTTGCTTTTGGTCCAGCCAGGATGAGTAATTTCCTTTCCAGGGAATTCCTTCACCACGATCGAGCTCAAGGATCCAGCCAGCGACATTATCGAGGAAGTAGCGATCGTGAGTTACGGCAATAACGGTACCCTTGTACTGCTTGAGGTGTTGCTCAAGCCAGTCGACCGACTCCGCGTCGAGGTGGTTCGTTGGTTCATCCAGTAGGAGCACATCCGGTTCTTGTAATAGAAGGCGGCACAACGCGACGCGTCTCTTTTCTCCACCGGATAGGTACTCAATTTTTGCGTCAGATGGGGGGCACCTTAACGCATCCATTGCACGGTCCAGCTTACTGTCCAACTCCCAGGCGTTCACTGCATCGAGCTTTTCCTGGATCTGACCCTGCTTGGTGATGAGTTTATCCATCGCGTCGGGGCTTAACTCCGGATCAGCGAACTTTTCATTGATAGCTTCAAATTCTTTCAACAGGGCAACTACATCCTTGACACCTTCCTCGACAATCTCTTTCACAGTTTTGGATTTGTCGAGCTTGGGTTCCTGTTCGAGCAGACCCACCGAAAAGGTTAGATCCGAAACAACCTCGCCCTGAAATTCCTTGTCCAGGCCGGCGATTATTCGCAAGAGGCTTGATTTACCTGACCCGTTCAATCCGAGCACTCCGATCTTCGCTCCATAGAAGAAGGAGAGGTAGATATTTTTCAGGACTTGTTTGCTGGGGGGGTAGATCTTGCTAACCCCTGTCATCGAGAATATAATTTTTTCGTCGGCCATTCGTATTGTAGTTGATGTGAGTGTTTAGGCAGCCAAGTGCGCCTGCCCAATTCAATTAAGGCGCAAATATGGCAAAAAATCCATTTGGTGGTGGTATTATCCGTCTTTGCCGCAGGTTACATTTTTTAGAAGAAATCGATTTAAAATTGAACTTTCTGACCTTGAGAAAGGATGGGGGAAATAAAATTTGTTTTGATCAATTAAATTCTATTTTTGCGAAAAATTAAAGGAGGAATAAACCTTATGTATTGGACCCTTGAACTAGCCTCTTATCTCGAAGACGCACCCTGGCCGGCTACCAAAGATGAGTTAATAGATTACTCTATTCGCTCAGGCGCCCCGCTGGAAGTAGTTGAGAACCTCCAGGAATTGGAAGATGATGGTCAACCATACGAAAGTATTGAAGAGATTTGGCCGGACTATCCCACTAAAGAAGATTTCTTCTTCAATGAAGATGAGTATTGACGCTTAAATCCTTGCGTTTACGTATTTGATTATAAAAAGCTGGTCGTTGGCCAGCTTTTGTCATTTTCTTACTGTTTGATCGTTCTCTCTGTTTTTTAACAACGCCTCAGCTACGATCATATCTTCCGGTGTTGTGATCTTGATGTTCTCGTAACTTCCTTCAAATAATGAAATAAGGTGACCTGCACGCTCAGCTACACTTGCGTCATCTGTTAAACTCGGATCTTCTTTTGAGTCGTAAGCTTTTCTGATCAGTTCGACCTGAAAGGTTTGTGGCGTTTGAATTAATCGGAAGAGTGAACGATCTGCGGACCTTGTTGTATCCTGATCTGTAATTCGAATGGATTCTTTCAAACGGACAGCAGCTACCGCTGTCTTATGCACAGCAGCGAGCCGAAACGAAGCACCAATAATGTCTTCATTGATCATTGGTCGGACGCCATCGTGAATTGCTACGAGACCGTCACCTGATATTCGCGCCAGTCCATTCTTTACGGATTGAAAACGTGTTTCACCACCTTTCTCAAGAATAATTGGTTTGTGAAAAGAATGTTTAGCACACAAGTTTTTCCAGACCGGAAAATCGTCTTCAGGAATAACAAGAATGACGTTGATCTTTTCAGAGTAGCGGAAGAAGGCAGCAATAGTATGCATTAAAACAGGCAAACCATTCAGCTCAAGAAATTGCTTCGGTACAGTGCTCTTTATCCTGGTACCTTTTCCGCCCGCAACAATAAGAGCGTATTCAGTATAATTCATAGATTTACTAAAATACCAAAACTATGGTAGCGCTCAGATTTCTACTGATCGTTTTTAATGTAGCAGTGGTGACTTTTCTCATCTATAGAATTTTTGCGGTCGTAAATCAACCGATAGAGAGATCAAAAAAAATGCTGATCATCACCGGCGGATGCCTGCTTTTACTGGCACCATTTGGAATGTTCTTTGGAATTTTTGGCGCGTCGCCACAATACTTTGTGGTCTATCCAGTAGCGATTGCTCTTTTCCTCTATCTGACTAAACAACTCTGACGCGATAGTCAGACGTATCACCCAATCGCAATATCACTAAACAATCAACATTGCGTCGCCATAAGTAAGGAACTTGTATTTTTCCTTCTTCGCCTGCTTGTAAGCTTCCATGGCAACATCAAACCCCGCAAATGCCGCCGTCATCATCAACAACGTTGACTCTGGCATATGGAAGTTTGTTACCATGGCGTTACAGATCTTGAAGTCGTAGGGCGGAAAAATAAACTTGTCCGTCCAGCCCTCACGTGCTTTCAATCGGTTTGTTGCAGATACGGCCGACTCAAGCGCGCGCATGGTAGTGGTTCCGATAGCGCAAACACGGCGCTTATTGTCCAACGCGCGATTCACAACCTCGACAGCTTCCGGAGCGACGATAAAATTCTCCGAATCCATTTTGTGTTTCGTAAGGTCTTCAACATCTACCGGACGAAATGTTCCCAGGCCAATGTGAAGAGTGATGAACGCCATGTCAACGCCTTTGATTTGGAGACGCTTTAGAAGCTGGCGTGTAAAATGCATGCCGGCCGTCGGTGCGGATACCGCTCCTTTATTCTTGGCAAAAATGGTTTGAAATCTTTCTTTGTCTTCAGGTTTGATCTTTCTCTTGATGTATTTCGGCAGAGGAGTTTCTCCAAGCGTTTCTACCACCTTGTCGAAAGCCGCAGAGTCGCCATCAAATAGAAAACGGATGGTACGACCACGTGATGTTGTATTGTCGATTACTTCCGCTACCAGATCGCCGTTGCCAAAATAGAGCTTATTGCCAACCCTGATTTTTCTCGCGGGATCAACGAGTACATCCCATAAATGCATTTCTGCATTTAACTCACGAAGAAGGAACACCTCGATCTTTGCACCTGTCTTTTCCTTGCGTCCGTAAAGGCGGGCGGGAAAGACCATGGTGTCATTTGCCACCAGCACATCACCTTCCGCGAAATATTCAACAACGTCTTTGAAAATCTTATGTTCGATCTTCCCTGTATCCTTATGAACCACCATGAGCCGGGATTCGTCCCGGTTTTCGGCTGGATCCAGAGCTATTAAATTATTTGGGAGTTCAAATTTGAATTCTGATAACTTCATAATAGTAAATGCAAAACACGCCCAATTAAGGCGTAATTTTTTTTAAGAGGTTGCAAAAATAAGGCAATATTTGGCTTTTGCGACAAAACATATTCAGTTTTTCGGAGCTGTAACAAAAAACCGCCTTTTAAGTCTAACAGAAGTAATTTGATGACAATTCCGTCGACAAACTTAAATTATTGAACGGACGTTAAACTCCCCAATGAAAACACTGGCCCAGATTTACGAAAGCTTCCGATTTGCCTGGAAAGCGCTTAAGTCCAATGTTCTTAGAACAATCCTATCTCTGTTAGGAGTGACAATCGGCATCTTTGCCATAATCACTGTCCTTACCCTCGTTGATTCACTTGAAAAGAATATCAAAGACAGCCTGGACTTTCTGGGGAGTGGTGTGATCTACGTCGAAAAGTGGCCTTTCACAGCAGATAATAATGGAGAATACAGGTGGTGGGATTTCTGGCAGCGGCCCAACGCATCCTATGCTGAATTCAAATTCCTCCAGGCAAATCTGAACCATGAGAATGGTATGGCAATTTTTGCGATCAAGGGCAATATGAATATCAAACGCGACAACAACAGTATTGGACAGGTCCGATTGGTTGGTGGAAGTCTCGGGTACGACGGTGTTTTTGATATGAATATTGAGAAGGGTCGTTTTCTCAATGCTGAAGAACTGGAATCCGGAAGGAACATTGCAGTAATCGGGTATGAGGTAGCGAACAGCTTGTTTCTGAACGGTACAGATCCTATCGGTAAGACCATCAAGGTGAAAAATTTAAAGTATGTAGTGGCTGGTGTGATAAGAAAGGAAGGGCAGAGTTTTCTTGGTACGCCTAGCAAGGATTACACGG
>DATHIE010000451.1:0-4698 GCA_035316905.1 Chryseolinea sp.
ATTCTCGGCGATGTTCACAATGTTAACATCCTTACGCTGAATCAAAAGATCAACACAATTAACGATATCGCCGCAGGCAAAGTAAAAAAGCCTGGAGATAAGAGACGTGAGCTGGAGAAAGATATCAGCGAGGAAGTTTTACGACTTGACAAACAGTTGCAGGAGTTGGATCGAAGGGCGAACCGCATTTTGCACACGCTTAGCCAGGACTAAACCAACAGGTATGAAAATATTGACTTACATAACAAGCGCGGTTATTGTTATTGCTATCGCCTGCGGTCTCTTTACCTGCAGCGCACCAGAAAAACCAAAACCGGAAATTACTTCCATTAGCCCAGGGTCGGGACCAATAAACACTGCAGTGACCATCACGGGTAAGAATCTGTCGGCGACAGAAAAAATAAACTTCGGGTCCGCGAGCACAACAGCAGCTTCACGAACCGATACAGAAGTTGTTACTGCAGTCCCAGATGGCCTCGCGCCAGGTGACCTGAGCGTGAGCATTAAAACGGACGGAGGTACCTCTAATTTGTTGTCCTTTAAAGTGCTACCCAGCGTACCGGAGATCGCAACCCTTCAACCCGAAAAAGGCTCGATTGGAACGGAGATCTCTATTAAAGGAAAGTACCTTGCAAGTGCGACGCACGTTACGTTCGGAACGAAACAAGTAACGACGTTCGTTCTAAAAACTGAGACCGAATTAAAAGTGAATGTTCCTTCCGAACTTGGTATCGGAGCATTTGATGTTACTGTTACTACTCCGGGAGGTACCTCGCAACCTGAGACATTTACTGTTGTCGCAAAACCTTCTATAAGTTCGTTCACGCCTGAGGTTGGCCCGCCGGGACGGTTGGTACAGATCTCCGGCGCCAATTTCGAAGGAGTGACAAAAGTAATTTTTGGATCAGGTGAGCAAACAGCGGTTGACTACAAGAATGCCACGCTTGTTGAGGCGAACGTTCCTGTATCGGCAACCACTGGAAAAATTAAAGTAGTGACACCCGGCGGCGAGGCGGTTAGTGTAAACGATTTCACAGTTAAAGATGCGCCCGCTGTATCGAGCTTTGATCCCAAGAAAGGTGTCGTGGGTACCCTGATTTCAATAAACGGAAGCGGGTTCGAAGCAGGCGCCGTCGTTAAGTTTGGTACGGGCACGGCTACTGAAGTTACTCTTGTGGACGGATCAAAACTCACGGCAAAAGTTCCAGCCACTGCCACCAATGGGAAGATCTCGGTCCAAACTGCTGCCGGGACGGGAGAAAGTGCGACAGATTTTGAAGTAATCGGCGCACCCAAAGTGGATAGTTTCTCACCTCTTAAAGGCAGCATCGGAGCAACGGTTGTGATAAACGGAAAGAACTTCATAAATGTCTCGTCAGTAAAGTTTAATACCACAGTAGTGGCTGCTGCGAATTATACCGTTGATTCCGACATAAAGATCACGGCGAAGGTTCCGGCAGGAGCACTCACCGGCAAGATTTCGGTGACAACACCGGGAGGCACCGGCCCGTCGACAGATAACTTCACAGTTGAAGTTCCACCACAGGTTAATAACTTCAATCCAGCGAATGGTTTGCCTGGAAGTAATGTTACGATCACGGGTTTGAATTTTGCGGGCATAACATCCGTCACGATAAACAACATTGAAGTAGGCGCAGCTAATTTTACCGTTGACTCGCCAACGCAGATCACGGCAAAAGTTCCAGCGAATGGCACTTCAGGTAAAATCAAAGTGACCAATGCAGCAGGATCGCATACAAGCTCACAGACATTCTATGTGACACCGATTATCGCGTCCATCAATCCCACATCGGCGTCAGCGGGATCACCAATAACTATTGCGGGAACAAACCTGGAGAACGCCAAGGTCATGTTTAATTCTACAGAGGTAACACCGACTTCAAACACCAGCACTACAATCGTCGTTAACTCGCCGGTCACAACAGGTGCGAAGAACGTCACCGTCGTCAACCTTGGGGGTACCTCCAACGCAAAAACATTTACCGCCACACCTCCCGTTGTTGTTGATGAGGTGGTGGCTCCAGCAAATATTACCAATCAGTTAATACTTTTTACGGGAAGCAATTTACTTGGAGCAACTAAAGTCTGGTTCAACAACACGCAGACTAGTGTGCTTACCGTTACAGACAAAGTTGTCACTGCTACAATTCCCTCATCATTATCTGTAGGAAGTTACCAGGTGAAAGTGGAAACGAACAAGGGGACGTCCGTAGCCAAAACGTTCCAGGTACTGAATACGCAAAATGCAAATACTGGCGGTGCGACCCTTACAACGGGAAGCACTGTATCATCTTATTCTGCACCAGTAGCTCCTCCTGTGCAAAACTTTTGGCTGAATGCCCTTAATCCAACAAATGAATCCTTTCAAATTGCTGACTTGAATCCGGATAACACGTTTCCTGCTTTTTTTCAGAACGGCGACGGCAACGTTTATGAGGGAACGGGAAAATTCGATAACACCCAAGTTGGTGGCGTTTTTAACAACTACATTGAATTTACATTCAACGTGAAACAAAATGTTGGTGATCCTGACAACATTGTCCGCTATGTTGGTACCTGGACCCCGTACACCGTAGAGGACGACGGATTTGGGAACGATGAATGTATGGCCAACCTGACCCTGATTGAAACCAAATCGGGTAAACAACTGAAGCTGAAAGTTCAAGCCTTCGGATTTTGTGATTGATATGACATTTAAAATAGAATTGCTCTTATTGATATTTTGCGTCCTAGCGATGGAATGTTCAGTTGTCGCACAGTCAAAACGGAGACAGGTGTATGACTCCACGTTAGTTGGTGACCGCATTACACCCGCTGTGTCGTCTGTGATGATGCCAAAAACCTACACCGAAGTGATTCTCAATAGTTCTATGGTCAGCACAAATACCTACTTTGATGCAGACAGGAATAAACTGGACATGACCTTTCGTTCCACGACATCGATCACTACTCTTCAAATGACGCACGGTATGTCTTCATCCGGCAGGCTTAACCTTGGCCTCGACCTTTCGTATCGGGTTCGCAGAATGGATGGTGACCCCGAAAGTTCGCCGTTCAAAGTTTTTTCGAATGAAAGCGATGGACTGATTGAGTATCAACGTGCTTTTACTTCCGTGGGTCTAAGAGCACGATACGTACCAACCCGGAACAGGAATTTTGTTATTCAACAGGTATTCACTATCCCTATTTCTTCAGGCTCGGAAAAGGGATCGTTCCTGGGCGACAATCGTTATGCATTGAACAATCAGTTCCTCTACACTATGTTACTGGGCAGAAAGTTTTTTTTATTCGGACAGCTTGATATGCTTATCCGGTTTGAAGACGATCAGAACAGCGCTGATTTTACACTGCCACTGAATGTGTTCGCCACTTACCTGCTGAACAATCACCTCTTTCCTTTTGTACAAATTGGAATGGTCAATCTTTGGGGCGATGACTATGAGCCCGCGCAATCCTTTAGCTATGGCTTCGGCCTTCAATATCAATTCTCCACGATGTTCAACATCAATGCATTTTACAGTGATGCATTCAATGGCAAGAACATTTATAAATTCAGTTCGCTTAATTTAGGTGTGCGTGTTGTGCTGTGAAATCGTCAATCGTTAATTGTTAATCGTTAATCGTGGGGGTGTGGGCATGTTTAACCGGAGAGACGCTAAGACGTAAAGTTTGCCGCAGAGTAAATTTCCTATTAGTTGGTGGCTTTCTTTTGCGTTTTCTGCGCTTTGCCAGCCGTAGCGCAGCAAAGGCTGGTGCATTCTTTTGCGTGTTTTGCGCTTAAAAAGTCCAGGCACACAATGTCACCTAACTACACCCTTGATCCCGTGCACGAATAATTAATGAAAAAGCCACCCTAGTGGTGGCTTTCGATTTAGCGGGGCGAGATGATTCCCCCGATACATCGGGGCGACCCCCACGTCCCTAACGTGGTGCGCTAACCGGCCCCGACGCGTCGGGGTACGCCCTAGTCTACATTCAAAAAGAATTCTGAAAACGCCGATCGAATGAAACCCTTGTTTCTCGTCTTCTTTAAATAGATCTCGAAAGCTCGTGCATCTGACTTATTATCAAATTTCCGGAAGAAAATGTATTTCCACGGCCCTCTATTTGCCGTAGACTTATTGAGTCCTTTGTTGTGAGCATCTAGTCGATTGACTAAATCGTCGGTAAAACCATAGTACCATCTTTCAGTGGAGAGAGATTGAATAATGTAAACGTAGTACATAACGGTCAACAAGAAAGCCACCCTATTGGTGGCTTTCTAATTAAGTCGGGGCGAGATGATTCGAACATCCGACCCCCACGTCCCTAACGTGGTGCGCTAACCGGGCTGCGCTACGCCCCGAACAACCTGCTTTTATCTGATCGGTCAACAGGCCCTTTTCAGACGGCCGCGATTTCGATAAAACAGGGGTGCAATATTAATAATAAGAATTCAACCACCAAAAATTCCTCGCTTTCGAGTTATTTTTCCATCCGTGGCGAATCACCCGTTCGACACCACCTATTTGTATTTCCCTATACCTTATACCTCTAGAATCACCCTTCATGCCTAATCGCCTTAATCGGATTCGCCATTGCCGCTTTCAATGTTTCATATCCAACGGTAATCAATGTGATCAAAGCAATCACTAGCAACGCCCCGACAAAAACGGATGCAGACAAAGGCGTTCGGTA
>DATHIE010000452.1:0-17209 GCA_035316905.1 Chryseolinea sp.
TTTCCGGCGGAACCTACAGTCACACCGGAATTCGATTCAGATCTGGCGCCTATCTATTGCCGGCTATCCTTATCGTGGTATTTATATATAACTCGATTACATTACCGCGCCTGCAAATACCGGTCACCGAATCGCCAGTGTTGGAATCAAACGCAGACAAAAATGACAATTGACCCGCAAGAAGTCCCAATGGCCAGGATGCATGCATTGTTGCTGGGTTCCGTAATACCCCGTCCGATTGCGTTCGCGAGCACCGTCGACAAGGATGGTAATGTAAACCTTAGCCCCTTTAGCTATTTCAACTGCTTCGGTGCCAATCCGCCAGTGTTGATCTTTTCACCGGCCAGGCGTGGACGGGACAATACGACAAAACACACCTATGAAAATATTCTTGAAGTACCAGAGGTAGTAATTCATATTGTCAATTACTCGATCGTCCAACAGATGTCTCTTGCGAGCACCGAATACCCCAGAGGTGTGAATGAATTTGTGAAGGCCGGGTTTACGGCGATCCCTTCGCTAAAAGTAAAACCACCCAGAGTTAAAGAAGCTCCTGTCGCTTTTGAATGCAAGGTGATACAAGTGACTCCAACGGGCGAGAAGGGTGGAGCAGGTAATCTCGTTATCTGCCATGTGATGATGATGCACGTCCACGAGGACGTAGTAGATGCATCAGGCAGAATCGATCCGTTCAAACTTGATGCAGTTGCGCGTCTCGGTGGGGATTTTTATTGCCGGGTGCATGGAGACGCAATCTTCAAAATACCCAAACCCCTGGAAAAAATTGGTATTGGCATGGATCAACTTCCTCCTCACATTAGAAGTAGTAAAGTACTTTCGGGCAATGACCTTGGGTTGCTCGCGGGAGTTGAAGAGTTGCCGCAACCCACACGTTTCAATGACGATGCGGAACGGCTTGCATTTCAAGAAGCTCAAGCTTTGGGACAGGACGCAATTCACCGTCTTGCACATCACTACATTGAGCGAGGCAAGACTGAGCAGGCCTGGAATGTTCTTCTTTCGGGTAAGATTAATTGACTAGTCCTTGTACAGCACCGCTTTTACCGCCTTTATGGTCTTCTCAACGTTAGGCAAAATTGCCTCTATTAAGGTCGGTGCGTAGGGTAGAGGGACATCGAAACTATTGACACGGTGGACGGGCGCATCCAGGTAATCGAAGGCATGCTTCTGAACGTGATATGTGATCTCAGTAGCGATTGACGACAAAGGCCAGGCCTCTTCTACAATCACCAGTCGATTGGTTTTCTTTACTGATTCAACCACGCTGGCGTAATCAATTGGCCTTACAGTTCTCAGGTCAATCACTTCTGCTGAAATACCTTCCTTCTCCAACTCAGCAGCAGCTGCTAATGCGACCTTCATGATCTTTCCGAAGGAAACAATGGTAACGTCGTTACCCGCTTTCTTAATGTCAGCAACACCAATTGGGATCAGATATTCTTCTTCAGGCACTTCCATCTTGTCACCGTACATCATTTCTGACTCCATGAAGATAACTGGGTCGTTGTCGCGGATACTTGACTTAAGCAAACCTTTAGCATCGTAGGGGTTTGAAGGAACCACAACCTTTAATCCTGGTGTATTTGCAAACCAATTTTCGAAATTTTGAGAGTGTTGTGCACCCAGTTGACCCGCGTTCCCTGTAGGTCCACGGAACACGATGGGAGCGCTGTATTGTCCCCCGGACATGGAATAGATTTTTGCAGCGCCGTTGATGATCTGGTCAATAGCAACGAGAGAAAAATTGAACGTCATGAATTCGACAATAGGACGCAAGCCATTCATTGCTGCGCCGACTCCGATGCCTGCAAATCCAAGTTCAGAAATAGGCGTATCGAGTACCCGTTCCGGGCCAAACTCAGCAAGCATACCCTGGCTGACTTTGTAAGCGCCGTTGTATTCGGCAACCTCTTCGCCCATAAGAAGTACACTGGGGTCTCTTCTCATTTCCTCATTTAAGGCCTCACGCAGGGCCTCTCTAAACTGGATTTCTCTCATAGTCGTCTTTCAGAAAGGACGTAAAAATAGGCGCCGGATTAACAGGATAAAAGGGATTAGGGGGATTTTATTGACGCATCGCCCGCAACAGCCTTGGCGAAGGCGGGAGCACAAATAAAAAGCCCCGCCAGAGTTAATCTGCGCGGGGCTATCTGTTTAACCAATGAGTATTATTTCAATGCGTTTCTGAAGGCTTCAGTTGACGCAAACTTTGTGAATTCCAAATCACTTAAAGCAGCTTCCTTCAATGAAGGATCAGCTTTCGCAGCGCTGGTCAGGTTGCTAACGACACCGTCAGCATTTCCTAATCTTGCAGAAGCTACGGCTGCACCATAGTATGCAATAGCGAGGTTGCTATTCTTTGCGGTTGCTTCCTTGAATGAAGTCAATGCATTTTGGTAATCCTTGTTAAGTACTTGTGCTAATCCTTTGTTGAAGAGGTTATCAGCATTGTCGACTGCAGCAGACTCAGAAGTAACCGCGGAGCTGTATTGTGCTTTCACAATTTCAGCTGCACCTTTCACACCATTTACTCCAGCAGCGTTATCGCCAGTGAGGCCAGAGCTCAATGCTTTCGCAGCGTGAGCCCAAGCAGCATATGCATTTCCTTTCAGCATGTGAACAGAAGCAAGGTTAGCATGAACTTCAGGTGCATCGTTGATACGCTGTGCTATCTCAAGTTGTGCAGCCGCTTTATCAGCAAGTGCTGACGCGTTGCTTGCGTTCTCACCAGCCTGTGCGATATATACCGCGCCAAGGTTGTTGTGTGCAGTCCAGTTTGTTCCTTTTTTAGTTGCAGCTTCGTAGATACCCGCCTTTTCTTCAAGTGAAGGAGTTAGGGTAGCAGCATACATCATTTCGTCGAAAGAGAGCGTATCTGCAGAAAGTGAACCCTGAACGACTTGTTTAGAGAGAACAGACATTTCAGCATCTGTCTTCTTGTCTTTAACAACAAGGATTTCAGTCTTAGCAGTTCTCAACTTAGGATAAACATCCTTGAACACCTTGCGATAGGTTTTCAATCTCTTCATTTGTTTTTCCTGAGCCTCGAAAGTACCGCCGGCGTTGATGATGTTAAGGTATTCGGCTTTCTCTTCAGAAGTGATTCCTTCGTAAGTAGAAAGGGCATCCTTGAAGCCGTTCCAATCCTGGATCACTGGCTTAAGGATAAAGTTGATAGAGTCTGCTTTTCCTTTGTAATCGTATTTCTTCATTTCAGCACGATAGAATTTCTCTATGGCTGCAGCGCGATCAGGAGACAGTTTAGCGTTGATGCGCTCAGCACCTTCAGGTGAGTGAGTACCAGTGATAGTAACTGTGCGTGTAGCGTTCTTAGAAGCGATGAAAGCATCAAGTTGTTTTCCTTTTGCGCTCTTTATTTCTGTAGTTCTAAGTACTGATCTTCCTTGCTCGAAGATGAAATCAGGAATGACTACAGGAACAAGTTCTTCCTGATTGTTGTAGGAGTGAGCCGCAAAAGCAGCATATGATACTGGCTTTACTAATTTGGAAGTAGTGATCAATCCGGTAGCTACAGGCATACGTGCCGAAGCCTTAGACTTTTCACCTTTCGATGCAACACCTTCAACTTCCAGAGTTCCTACCTTCATTGCAGGCTGGTATGGGAAAGAGAAGCTCTTCGTAACCTTAGGCTGCTCAACTTTGCTGTTGGGATAGTCTTCAGCCTTGAAGGGAATAGGCTCAAGGGCGACTTCGCTAGCGCCCGATTTATAGAAAGTATTTACCGTGTAGACAGTACCTTTCTTTAACATTTTGACAGGAAGATTAGCCGCCATATCGAAGGCAACGGTATCCTTGTGAACTTCCAGTGGGTTTGGAGTAACCGTTAACTGTTGTTCTTTAGACATTTTCACCATCTTGGGCAATGTACAGCCCGCGAGGGTCAATGCTCCGAAGATCAGAAATGAGTAAACTACTTTTCTCATTGGTTTTTAATTTATGGTTTTATTTAAACAGGTTGCAAAACTATACTTATGTGAATTTTTTTGCAATTATACTCAAAAAAATATGAAGGACACCGTCATTTCTAGGGGGCTGGCATGTTATATTTGTAAGCCTGTTTTTTGTTCGACAAATCAACCTTTTGGCAAGTCGAAAGTGGTAAAAAAGCTGTTTGTATGGAGCGTTTGACTGATAGAATCCAGCATTTTTTTGAGACGTATGCTTTTGGTGTATGTACTCGGCTAGGCGAGATATTAGGTGTTGCAACATCGAGTATCCGGTTGTTCTTTATTTATGCCTCGTTCATAACCTTTGGGTCACCCGTCATTATCTATCTTTCGCTGGCGTTCATAATGAACATCCGAAAGCATTTGCGCAGGCGTAATCAGGTGTGGGATTTCTGAGGGAAGGTCTTCCTTCCAAGGATGTAGAAATTGAATACCACAGATCCCTTCAATATAGCTGTCTGCGAATAGCCCGGGTTAGCCTTCCTGATCTGTTTTCGTTTCCGTTTGTCCCTTTCGATGTTTGCAAAGAAGTCGCGATGGGCATTTAGGATGGCTACTGCGTTGTGAGTGTCTCCCCCAAAGGCAAAGCGCAGGGCAGCAACCCAGTCCAAAAAGATCCTTAAGGGTAGTTTGTAGATCAGCTCTGACGGGCCAAGGTGTTTGTAGATCAGCGACAATCCATTTCTAAAGTTTAGATATGTCTTACGGGGATCACCGTATCCCAATGTGCCTGCGCCCACGTGATATACGCTGCTCTTGCCGCAATACATGACCTTTAAATTTTTGCGATGGAGTTTCCAACAAAGGTCGATCTCTTCCATATGCGCGAAAAAGTCTTCATCAAAACCGTTCAGCGTCTTAAAGAGGCTGGAGCGAATCACCATACAGGCGCCCGTCGACCAAAAAATTTCCCGTTCATCGTTGTACTGCCCATGGTCTTCTTCAACGTGGCTGAAAATGCGGCCTCGACAGAAAGGATAGCCTAGTGAATCGATATAACCACCAGCAGCACCGGCATGCTCAAATTTATGCCTGTTTGTGTATGAAAGGATCTTCGGCTGAACGGATGCCACGCTGGGATCTTTATCCATCATTTCGATAATAGGATCAAGCCATCGTGGCGTTACTTCAATGTCCGAATTCAAAAGCACGCAATAGTCGGTCTCGACCTGTTCCAGAGCACGATTATAACCTCCGCAAAAGCCGTAGTTTTTATCAAGAAGAATAAGCCTGATTCCCGGAAAACTTCGTCTAAGGATTGAGACGGATTCATCGGTAGATGCGTTGTCCGCAATAATAATTTCGGCTTGTGGTGAATGCTGAACTACGGATGGCAAAAACAGCGGTAGTAACTTTTCGCCATTATAATTCAAGATAACAACTGCCGTGCGGCTCATCCCATCATGCCACTTAAGTCCAGGCCAGGAATGTTCGGAAGGATACCTTCCGTGCTTTTCCGCAGTTCTTCTTTTGCCAGTACCTCAGCCTCCTCGTTGGCTTTGTTCACGGCTGCAACTATAAGGTCCTGTAAAATTATCTTGTCATCATCCTTCAACAGGGAAGAGTCGATATCGATGGTTACTAATTGTTTCTTTCCATTGACTGTGGCTTTTACAAGTCCCGCTCCCGATTCGCCGTGGGCCACAACTCTTACAAGGTTATCCTGCGCTTCTTTGATGCGGGCCTGAACTTCCTTCATCTTGCCCATCATCTTCATCATGTCAAACATATATTGCTCGTTTACGATTTGTAGTTCCTTTTTGCTCTTTGTCAGGACAAGGAAACTTAATAATTCAAAGGTAAGAAATAAGACGGCTTATTTACTTTTGCGAAGTAGCACCACCGTGCCCGATCGTTCGGATGTTCTGCCAGCCAGATCTGTTAGGAAAGCTCTGAATACATAGGTACCCTCAGGCATTGACGAACCTTTATACGTGCCGTCCCAGCCTTTGTCGAGGTCGTCTGTGATAAATAATAATTCGCCCCATCGATTGAAGATCTTGAACTCCACAGCTGCAGTAAATTGACCAAACACTTTGAAGACATCATTCTTATTGTCTCCATTCGGAGTAAAGGCTGTCGGATAGGAGAGGTTAGGTTCCTTGATAATGATGATTGTGTTGGAGACAGAATTTGTTATACCGGCATCGTTGGCCACTGCTGTGATCCGGTAAATGTAGATCTGATTGTCGAAATCCTCTTCATCGTCGACAAAGGTCGTGGCCACTCCAGAGTCAAATGTCTGCAGGAGTTGGCCCTGTTCATTGTATTTCTCTACTAGATAATGGTCCACACCATTCTGCCAGCCTGTATATGCTTGCCATGTAAGGGTGATTATGTTGTTATCCCCGAGTGCTCCTGAAACGAATATCGGGCATGCTTCCGGGCTCTGTATACTTTTATTTCCACATGCATCAGTATACGAAATCTTGTAGCACGATCCATCACCAGGTGTGTAAGATGCATCGGTAAAAGTATTCGTTGTCGAGGTGTTAAGGACTGTGCCCGACTTAACAACGTTATACGATGCTGCGGTGAACGCAGGATCTTGTGTCCATTCGAGTTCAACACCGTTACCTTCGCCCACAATTGATGAAACGTTCTGAGGCTCGAGGGGGATCTTTGAAGAGAACGCCGATCCACATTTTTCCAGAGAGATACTTCTGCTTCCGTTCGTATAGTTAGTCGTAATCTGATAACAATAGTCCGTGCCGCAAATCACGTTTGTGTCATCCAACGAGGCGACGGCGGCTGGCGCCGACAATGGTGCGCTTCCCGTCTTGCTTATGGAGTAATTAGCAACTCCCGTCGACGAGGTAAGCCATGTTAGCCGGTTGAGATCACTTTGTAGTGTTAAGTCGAAATTGGAACTGCAAATCACATTACTATATACCGTTATATTATTACATGGATCAAAAGCACCCAACCGGAAGCAGTAATAGTTGTCGTCCGTTCGCAGGTTGTTGACAACAGTATTGTTGACGTTGTAAACATCCTGAAGCTGTTGGAAGTTGGTGGAATTGGTGGCGATCTGAAGTTTATATAGAATATTCTGTTGATTGTTATAGTCTAATTGAATGCTGGTGTTGTCGAGAACAGTTAATTGGGTGATCGTCGGAGTTGGAAGTGTAGCTATGGCGTTGACAGCCTGATTCATTGGATTACAGTTATCATCTGCACCTAGATTCCGACCCCGGACTGTGATGTTTTTATTCCCTGAAGTAGCAAAGGTATGCGTGTCTTTTGCCAGACTTCCGGATGGGACCACAACAACAGGACTACCGTCGTTGTAGTTAATGACGTACTGGTTATAATTTGTATCGGTCACTTTAACCTGGGCGCCGTTGCCGCCGCAAGAATAAATTTCAAACGCAGGCTGGACATTTGGAGCAACTACGATGGTTATCTGATCAAAGCCCGAAGTTTGAAAAAGTATCCTCAACGTGTACGTTCCCGGTTGTGTATAGGTATGGCTGAATGTTAGTTGCTGGAATTGCCCATTGTTCTCAAAATCCATGTCGCAAGGGTTTGCTCCGTTGCATACAAAGGGTGGACGAATGGTCACATTCACAGTCAAAGGAGCACATCCCTTAATTTGATCTACCTCAAAACGTCCGAGGTCGCTCACATAAGGCTGTGCATGCGAAAGGGCTGCGCAAAGGGAAAGTAAAAGCAGAATGACGATTATCCTCAGATTCATACTACTGGCTCCATTTTTTCAGAAATTCTTCTGCTTTTTTGATGTCGTCATGTAATACTCGGTCGTCTTCTATAAACGGGACTTGCTTCCGGAAAGTATCTACGAATGATTCAAGGACCTGAGAAGTTTTCAGAGGCCTTCTGAACGTCAACGCCTGCGCGGCAGTCAGTAACTCTATTGCCAATATTGAATATAAATTATTTACCACCCTGTACAACTTTGTTGCCGCATTAGCGCCCATGCTCACATGATCTTCCTGCCCATTGGAGGAGACAATAGAATCCACTGACGCTGGGGAGCAAAGCTGCTTGTTTTGGCTCACAAGTGACGCGGCTGTGTATTGGGGTATCATTAATCCCGAATTAATACCAGGATTCGCCACAAGGTAATTGGGCAGGTCCCTGACACCCGAAATCAGCTGATATGTTCTCCTTTCGGAAATGCTTCCCAATTCCGCCAGTGCAATAGCAAGAAAGTCCATGACCAAAGCAAGCGGTTGTCCGTGAAAGTTACCGGCGGAAATGATCCTGCCCTCGTCAGGAAACACATTAGGGTTATCAGTTACGCTGTTGACCTCGATCATTATCACCTTTGTTACATGATCGATAGTGTCGGAGCTAGCTCCATGAACTTGTGGAATACAACGGAATGAGTATGGGTCCTGAACATGCTTTTTGGACTGGCGTATGAGTTCGCTTCCGTCCAGGATTTTGTGGATGTAGCCGGCCGTTTTCTGTTGACCTGGATGTGGCCGAATGTTATGCACCCCAGGTAGGAAAGGCTCAATACGTCCGTCAAAAGTATCCAATGATAAGGCGCCAATAAGGTTTGAGAGTTCGAGCAAACGATGAGCGTGAAGTGTGCACCACACTCCGTACGCACTCATGAACTGAGTGCCGTTCAATAACGCAAGCCCTTCCTTTGCCTGAAGGTGTATCGATGGCCAGTTGAATTTTGCAGTAAGCTGCTCACCAGTTAAAATATTCTTATTGTGATGAACTTCCCCCAGACCAATGAGCGGTAGGCTAAGATGAGCCAGCGGCGCAAGATCTCCCGACGCCCCGAGAGAACCCATTTCATAAACAAGAGGCAAGACGTTTTCATTGAACATTTCAACGAGCCGCTCGACGGTTATTAATTGCACACCCGAATAACCATAAGAAAGCGACTGCGCCTTCAGGAAGAGCATGATCCGGACTATTTCTTCCGGTACTTCAGACCCCGTTCCACAAGCGTGTGACTTAACAAGATTTTCCTGTAGTTTTTCAAGCTGATCACTCGAGATGTTTTTGTTATAAAGGGAACCAAAACCGGTGTTAATACCATAGATAGGTTCATCGGAGTCCTCGAGTTCTTTATCAAGGTATTCGCGACAATGAATGATCTTTCTTTTGACGGCCTCCGACAGTTTGATTCTAATGCCACGAAAGGACAGAGCTGAAAGGTCTTCAAGTGTGAGCGGCTTATCTGAGATTTCGTGTACGGCCATCTTAGGGCTTCTGGTAAAACGTTTTTTGGAATATCTAACCGCAAAGACGCAATTGTAGCGAAGTTTCGCAAAGGATTTAGCCCTGGATACTTCGTGGCACTATGTAATGCTGCTGATATAACCTGGTAAAGATACGAAGGGTCATGCTTTTTGAAGCTCGGCAACGATCTGATCGACCGTTAACTTTTTCTGATCACCGGTTGCCATTTCTTTGATGGTCAAAACGCCGCTTGTTACCTCATCCGATCCGATGACGATCACAAACGATACCCGTTTCTTGTTACCGAAGTCCAATTGCTTTTTGATCTTTGCGTGATCCGGATATATTTCTGAAGGAATTCCTGCTGATCTAAGCTTTGCAAGCACTCCGAGCCCATGAACCAAACTTGCTTCATCAAAGTGACAGATCAATACCCGCGACGAGATCTGTGCTTCCTGAGGAAATAGTGCCAGTTCTTCCATTGCGTCAAAGAGTCGATCAACACCGAATGAAAAACCGACGCCCGACAGATTGGTTTTATCGCCAAACGCTTTCGTCAGGTTGTCATAACGCCCGCCTCCGCTGACACTTCCGATCGCGACGTTGTTAATTTTAACTTCAAAGATGCAGCCGGTGTAATAACTCAGTCCTCGCGCCAAAGCAACATCAAATTCAACGTGCTCATCAGTCTCACCGTAATAGGTCAGGTAGTTTATTACTTCCTGCAGATCGCGCAGTCCCTTCATCCCGGTTTCGTTGGAATCGAAGCGTGCCGCTAATAGCGCTAGTTTATTCTTTGTAGAACCCTTGACATTCAAGACTTCAAACAATGAGGCCAGGCTTTGTTCTGAAAACCCTTTTGATCGAAGCTCATCTTTTACTTTTTCTTCTCCGATCTTATCCAGCTTATCGATGGCAACAAACAGAGTATTTTCATTTTCTTTCGCGCCAGCGGTTTCCGCGATGCCTCCGAGAATGCATCTGTGATTGACTTTGATTGTATAATCTTTGATCCCGAGGTTTTTAAACACCTCTTTGATCATGAGAATGATCTCTGCTTCACAGAGTAATGAATCGGTGCCCACGACATCTGCATCGCACTGATAAAATTCTCTATACCTGCCTTTTTGCGGCCGGTCTGCTCTCCATACAGGTTGTATTTGATATCGCTTAAAAGGAAAACTCACCTCATTTCTGTTCATCACGACGTAGCGAGCAAACGGAACTGTAAGATCGTAGCGAAGTCCCTTTTCGGAAATGTCGGAGGACACCTTCTTAGAATCCCGAGCCGATAGTTTCTGAGAGTCGATATCTTTAAGGAAGTCTCCGCTGTTTAGAATCTTAAACAGGAGCTGATCACCCTCGTCGCCATATTTTCCAGTTAGCGTTGACAGGTTCTCCATCGCAGGAGTTTCCAGGGGCTGAAAACCATAGGTTTGAAACACTTTGCGGATCTGATCGAGTATAAATTGGCGTTTTGCCATGGTTGCCGGCCCGAAATCGCGTGTTCCTGCTGGTAAAGTGGGTTTTTCCATAGTCGGCCGCAAAGGTTGGCTGCAAAGTTTAAAGTTCCAAGCGCAATTATGATAGCTCTAGCGTATATAACAAGGGGCACTGGAGGACAGGGTTTCACCTAAAAATCTTTAGAAAATCCGTTTGTAATCCCGAAAATACCGGTTATTTTTGCGCTCCTTTTAAAGCATTGAATCATGTCAGTAACAAGACTTAAGAGAAAGAACCGTAAGGACAAGGCAAAGTCAGCCGTAAGAAGGCAAACGCTTAAGAGCCAGAACTTCCAGCCCGTTATTAAGAACGTGGATATCGAGAAGATCAAGGAAGAATTCAAAGCGAAAGCAAAGAAGGCGTAAGGCGAGCTGTCAAGAACATTTCTTAAGTCCTGCTATCATGCGGGACTTTTTTGTTTTAGGGTGGTTGGAATTTAGAAGTTAGAATTTAGAATTTAGAAGTTGAGTGTGTGAGTGGGTGTGTTTACCGCAGAGACCCCGAGTACTTGGGGCTGGGTTACGCAGAGAACTTTCAATTAACGCGTTCGGATAAGGGTTGTGTGGACGTGGCCCAAATTCCATTTTAACTTTGACGAATACTTTCTATTTGTGCTGGTCATGGCTATTTTAACGCACCTAATCTCGATCTAACACCCACACCCACACCTTCATGCCACAAATCACAAATCACAAATCATAACTCCCAACTCTCGTGCATTTTGTTAACTGGAACGTCAACGGCATTCGCGCTATCGCAAAAAAAGATTTCATTAAGGACATTCGTGAAATGAGTCCCGATGTGCTTTGCCTTCAGGAAACAAAAGGTGCATCAGAAGAAGTAAAGTCCACGTTGGAGTTATTCCCCGAATACAAGACCTATGTGAACTCATCCAAGGCACGAAAGGGATATTCGGGCACCGCTATTCTCAGCAAAGAGGAACCGCTATCCGTGACTTACGACCTGGGCCTTGAAGAACACGATCAGGAAGGACGGGTGATCACTGCCGAATATCTTACGTATTTTCTAACGACGGTTTATACTCCAAACTCCGGTGACGACTTACAACGGCTGGACTACAGATCGAGATGGGATAAAGAATTCATGGATTACCTGTCGTGGTTGCGGCGCAGAAAACCTGTGATCTTATGCGGGGACCTTAATGTCGCCCACCAACCTATCGATATAGCCCGGCCAAAAGAGAATTACAATAAGTCGGCAGGTTACACCCAAACGGAAATTGATGGATTCACACGCTTACTTGAAAGCGGATTTATCGATACGTTCAGGCGGTTCTATCCTGAAACTGTGAAGTACACGTATTGGAACTATGTTACTAATGCACGTGCTAAGAATGCCGGCTGGAGGATAGACTATTTTCTTGTTTCTGAAAATTTGTCTGACAAACTAAACGATGCGATGGTGTACGATCAATACTTAGGTTCGGATCATTGCCCGGTAGGACTGAAGATAGAACTGTAAACGCCCGATGATTACCTCAACCTAATGGATCAATTTACTCTTTCTATATCCGCACCCAGCTGTTTCAGCCTCGTATCAATATTCTGATAACCCCGGTCGATCTGGTCTATATTTGATATCTCGCTGGTTCCGCTGGCAGATAGTGCCGCGATCAGCAAAGAAACACCAGCCCGGATATCCGGCGAAGACATCTTAATGCCTTTGAGTTGTTGTTTTCGGTCAAGACCTATAACCGTAGCGCGGTGAGGATCACAAAGAATGATCTGCGCGCCCATATCGATCAATTTATCCACGAAGAACAAACGACTTTCAAACATCTTCTGATGGATCAACACTGTTCCCTTCGCCTGGGTGGCAAGTACCAAAATAATGCTGATAAGGTCAGGCGTAAACCCAGGCCATGGCGCATCCGAGATGGTTAGGATTGAACCATCGATAAACGTTTCAATCTCGTGATGGTCCTGCGAAGGAATATGAATATCATCGCCTCTGAATTCCATCTTAACACCGAGTCGTCGGAACATCTCGGGAATAATTCCAAGCATATCGATCCGGCAGTTCTTTATCGTAATTTCGGATTGAGTCATAGCCGCCAGTCCGATGAAGCTACCAATTTCAATCATGTCGGGCAGCATCGTATGGTCGGTGCCTCCCAGCTTATCCACTCCATCAATAGTCAGCAAGTTGGAACCAATGCCGCTGATCTTTGCGCCCATTCTGTTGAGCATAAGGCAAAGTTGCTGAAGGTACGGTTCGCAGGCAGCGTAGTAGATTGTGGTTTTTCCCTTGGCGAGCACGGCCGCCATTACAATGTTAGCTGTACCTGTCACAGAAGCTTCATCCAACAACATGTAACAACCTTTCAATTCTGACGCATCTATATGAAAGAGGTGTTCTTCTGAATCAAAGTTGAACTTTGCTCCAAGCTTTTGAAAACCGAGGAAGTGAGTATCTAATCTTCGTCTGCCGATCTTATCGCCACCGGGTTTTGGCATTGTAGCTTTGCCAAACCTTGCCAGTATTGGACCGAGCAGCATCACAGAGCCGCGAAGGGCCGCCGCTTTTTTTCTATACTCTTCCGTTTCTAAATACTTGGTGTTGATGTTTGACGCTGTGAACCGGTAAGATTCTGGTCCCAGTTTTTCCACTTTGCAGCCCAACGCGCCAAGCAATTCAATGAGCTTATTGACGTCAACTATATTGGGTACGTTGTGAATGGTAACAGGTTCGGCAGTAAGGATGGTAGCGCTAAGGATTTGTAATGCTTCGTTCTTCGCACCTTGTGGGATAATTTCACCTTTCAGTCTTTTCCCACCTTTGATCTTGAAAACACTCATTGATTGTCAATAAGAAAAAAATATCTAATGTATCGCGGTTTTGGTGGGTGTATTATTGGTCTCTTCTACGACGAAAGTTGTTGCCTTTCTTGTTGAAGCGGTGACCGCCACCACCCTGATGACGTGGTTGGTGACCTCCATTGCCCTGATTCATGTTCTGCCCTTGTCCTCCCTGGCCACCCTGTGGTCTGCTGCCCTTCTTGCGTTCCTTGTAGAGTTTTTCGAAAAGGTTGTCCTCGCGTACTTTTTCGATGGTCATGTTCAATGCGCCACCGGACATAGCCTGGATATCTCGCAGGATAACAGAGTCATCTAGAGTCTCCTTGTTCCAGGCTCCATAAAATGTTTTCATTAGTTTCCCGAGGTATATGATCGATTCTTCGCGCTCCTGGGGATCATCTTTTTTCAATGCCTCTTTTACCAGCTTTTCGATGTTCTTTCCATAGTGGCGGAAGCGGACATCGTTCTTTGGATATTCCATACGCATGGGTTTCTTGAAAAGAATTTCACGCTCCGGAACTGGATAAGGATTGTTAACACTGAGTTCAAAATCTGCTATGATGTACAGATCATCCCATAAACGCTGGGGGTTCTCTGGCTGATCCTTGATGCTCGGCGTCAGCTGCTTAATAAGGTCGATGAGGGTATAAGATAGTTCTGTTCTTTGTTCGATACTTGGAAGACTCTTGATGTATTCGACGAGCTTCTGGACATTGCGGCCGTATTCTTTTAGAATGATGTGAGGGCGCGCGGAATTGTATTCTCCTATTTGCATTGATTGATTGATTTCTGTTTAAGTTAATGATTGCAATGGTTGGTGGCTCTGGTTCGTGTCCACCCCGGAACTCATAGCTAACTACTATGCATGTATTTTGAGTTTAGCAAAGTTAAGCAATAACGTCTTCTCGCCAAAATCGTCAAAATTTATCTTTGCTTTACGATCTGCACCACTGAAGTCCATTTGGGTTACCAACCCGAAGCCGAATTTGGGATGTTCCACCTTCATGCCCTCTTTCAGACCTGAAGTATCGCTGGGGGCAAAGTCCGCCGGCGCCTTGTAGTTTGAAGGTCTGGTCGTCGGAGCGCTGCTAATGCTCTTTTTAATGCCATTAACCAATGTTTTTGCGTATCCGGAACTTGGCGGCGTCGACTCTAACCCTGCGAATTTTGCACTCACTTTAATGAACGACTGATCAATATCGTCAAGGAAGCGACTAGGCTCGCAGTTTTTCAGCCGCCCAAATCGGTATCGGGTAAGGGCATAGGACAGGAACAGTCCCTTCTGGGCCCGGGTAATAGCAACGTAAAACAGTCTTCGTTCTTCCTCCAGGTCGGCACGGCTACTTAACATCATTTGAGAGGGGAAGAGGTCTTCCTCCAGGCCAACGATATAAACGTTCCTATACTCCAATCCTTTGGCCATGTGAATGGTCATGAGGGTAACCTTATCAGGATCTTTATCCTTGTCTTCGTCCTGTCCGGTGATAAGCGACACTTCCTGCAAGAAAGCTCCCAGCGACTTTTCCTGCCTTTCAGGATCGTCCACAAATTCCTTGATCGCGTTCAGCAATTCCTGGACGTTCTCGTATCGGCTTAGTCCTTCAACCGTTTTATCTTCATACAACTCTCGCAGCAATCCGGAACCTTTTGCTATCTCAAATGCCGCGTCATAGGCGTCTTTGCGTTCCACTTCCAGCGTGAATCGTTTTATCATCGCCACAAAATCATCGATGGGACTTGCGGCCCGGCCCCCGATGAATGAGTTAGCATGTTGGATAACTTCCCAAATGGAAATCGCATGATCATTGGCGGCAACGATTATTTTGTCAACCGTTGAGTCACCGATCCCTCTCTTAGGGAGATTTATAATCCTTCTGAAAGATGCTTCATCCTGCTGGTTGATAGCAAACCTCATGTAAGCCAGGATATCTTTGATTTCCTTACGCTGATAGAATGACAACCCACCGACGACCTTGTACTTGATGTTCATCCGCCGCAAAGCTTCTTCAATTGCACGCGACTGGCTGTTTGTTCTGTAGAGAACGGCGAAGTCGCTGAACTTCAGCTGGTGTTGCATTTTTTCGTGAAAAATCGACGATGCAACCAACCGGCCTTCTTCGTTATCTGAAACAGACTTTATAAGTTCGATAAGCCCGCCTTCTTCGTTTGCCGTCCAGACGTTCTTCGGAAGTTGTGCACGATTTTTTTTGATTACCGAATTTGCCGCGCTCACAATGTTCTTTGTCGACCGGTAATTCTGTTCAAGCTTAATGATCTTCAAATCCGGATAATCACGTTCGAAGTTCAGGATGTTTGTGATGTCAGCGCCGCGAAAAGCGTAGATACTTTGAGCATCGTCTCCCACAACGCATATATTTTGTTGCACTGCTGCCAGTTTACGGATAATGAAGTACTGGCAAAGGTTCGTGTCCTGGAACTCATCGACGAGAATATATTGGATCCGGTGCTGGTATTTGTTCAGTACTTCAAGGTGTTCCTTAAAAAGTTTATCGGTATTGAAAAGCAGGTCGTCAAAGTCCATGGCATCAGACTTATAGCAGCGTTGTGCGTACGCCCTATAGATTTTGCCGACTTCAGGCCGCAGGTTCGCGGCATCATCTCCCATCAGCTCTGCATTGTTCAGATAATCCTGCCAGCCGATAAGACTATTTTTTGCAGCCGATATCCTGTTGAACACGGTGCTCGGTTTGTATGCGGCATCATCGAGACCCATTTCCTTGATGATGTGTTTCACCAGAGTTTTTGAGTCATCGGCGTCATAGATGGTAAAATTGTGGGAGTAACCGATGTGGTGCGCTTCTGCCCGGAGGATACGAGCAAAGACCGAGTGAAATGTTCCCATCCAAAGATTGCGAGCATCGTTGCCAACAACCTTTTCAATACGGTCACGCATCTCCCGAGACGCCTTGTTGGTGAACGTCAGCGCCATAATATTGAAGGGGTCGACGCCCTTGCTCATAAGGTGAGCGATTCGATACGTCAATACGCGCGTCTTTCCTGAACCTGCTCCTGCAATCAGCATGCAGGGCCCTTCTGTATTCACAACCCCTTCGTACTGAGGTTCATTCAAGCTCTCCAGGTAATCCATCATAATTCGCCACAAGTTAGATCACAGTTTTTCAATCCCGAATTAACCTTCAAAATTTTTAATGTTTTTTCAGATTGTTTTTTCCGGATCTTTCAGGTACAATTAACACAACCTACTTTTACGCCGTAGGAAAAGTAAAACGGCTAAACATATAACTTTTTGAACTTAAAATCGAATGCTTCAGTTCCCCACTTTCAATCCGATGGACAAACGATCACTGCCACAGAACCCTGGTGTAAAGTAAAGGTTCAACTCATCCTGAGTTACGCGCAGGCCTTCATAATGAATGCATCCCCAAAATCTGACGAGTTAATTTTTGTTGACCTATTTGCCGGGAGTGGTTTATATTCTGTTGGACATCAAAAAGAAGTTTTCCCTGGCAATTCCTTAGCAGCGCTCTCCTCGAATCTCCCATTTCAGAAGTGGATATTTTGTGAAGCTGACGCGGAACAAGCACGAACCCTGGAAAAACGAGTTCGAAAAACTTTTCCTCAAAAAAATGTCGAAATATTTAATGTTCGGGAGGATGAGATCATTCAAACCATAAATTCAACAATTCCCGCTTCCAAGTCTGGCAGGCGAGTCTCTGTTTTTTGCCTCATAGATCCTTTCTCATTGAA
>DATHIE010000453.1:0-10153 GCA_035316905.1 Chryseolinea sp.
CCCCTGTGGGTTACTAAGGCATTAAACGATGGTATTTAGGTTGAGCTCAGTCATGAACGAAAAGGAGATCTTTGAACGCATCTGCAAAGGCGACGAAAAGGCTCTTGAGTTCTTGTACCAGAAATATTACCGCATGATGACCAAGTTGGTCATCACAAATAGCGGAACGGAAGACGAGGCACGAGATGTTTATCAGGATGCCCTGATCGTATTTTGGCAAAAAGCGACGTCAGGAAACCTGGTCCTCACCTCTAAAATGAGTACCTACATCTACAGTATTTGTCAAAATCTGTGGAGAAAGGAGCTCGATCGGAAAAAGCGGCTCTCCAGCGAGGAGAAAGACACTTCGGTGACATTGGATACTGAATCGTCTGAGCGCGAAATGATCCTTGCAAAATGCATCGATCAATTGGGTGAAACCTGTAAAAAGGTTTTAATGTTCTACTACTTTGAGGAGATGTCGATGCAAGACATCGCTGATAAACTTGGATTCGCGAACACGGATACCGCGAAAACGAAAAAGTATAAGTGCAAGAAAAAACTTGATGAATTAGTGAAAGCTCAGTATTCGGAGCATGATTTTTTAGATTAGGACTTTATGGCATCAGAAAAAGATTTCGAAATATTGGACGAATACGCAGGCAACAGGCTTAACCCTCAAGACAGGGCTGCGTTCGAACAGCAACTTCAATCGGATGCTGAGCTTAAGAATGAACTGTCTCTTCAACGCGAAATAATTGAAGGAATAAAGACAGCACGAAAAGCTGAGCTGAAGAGTTTGTTGAACAATGTCCCTGTCACGTCGATCCCGAGTGAAGGAATGTCGACTGCAGTTAAGATCGGACTTTGGGTTGTTGTTGCCGGGTTGGTAAGTACAGGTCTTTATTTTTACTTCAATCAGGACGATAATAACGCAGCCGTTCAACCTGCCATCACAAATGAAATAAAGGAAGAGAGTATTGAGAATACGGTGGTTGACGATTCTAAGGCAGCAACAGAAGCTAACAAGCCTGAGCAGCAAGAACAAGAAGCGACGACCCAGGCACAACCTAAGGTTGACCAGAAGCAGGCTGTTCAGTCGCCTGCTCCAAAAGCTTCCACTCCTGCAACGGTTGAAGAACAACCTGCAGTTGAACCTTCGACCTTGGATGTTTTTGATCCAAGCCAGGACGCTGAAAACTCAGAACAAGTAGCCGCTGAAGAAATCGGGCCAAAGCTTTCGACCAAGTCTTCTATCGCTGTAGTAACTGAAGTTGACAAGAGGTATAACTTCCATTATCAATTCAGAGATAACAAACTGTTCCTCTACGGATCGTTTGAGAAAAACTTCTACGAGATCATGGAGTTCTTCAGCAACAATAAGCGAACGATGTTCCTATTCTACAAAGACAATTACTACCTGCTGAGTGATTCTGACGAAAAAGTAAAACCTCTTTCGGCGATCAATGATGCAGCGCTCCTTAAAAAGCTAAGGGATTACAGAGGAAACTAAGATAACAAAGAGCCCCAGATGGGGCTCTTTTTTTTGGCCATTACTTCCAAAAGTAATTTGATCTGTGATTTGATATTTTCTCCTAACTTTGAGCCTTGGCATGGAGAAAAACAGCAACAAAAAGAAATTAGGTGGATATCCGGCAATCGGGGTGGTGTTCAGTATTACCCTTTCTCTCATCGTCATGGGTATTTTTGGCCTGCTGGTAATCTATTCCCAAGAGCTTGAACAACAAGTTCGCCAAAATATTCGTGTGCAAGTATACCTCAAGTCCAATGTGACTGAAACCCAGCGGTTGCAAATTGAAAGCAAGCTTGTGTCGCAGGATTATGTTAGCAAAGAAAATGGACCAGGGGTGGTTTTTGTTTCAAAGGAGGATGCGGCCAAGAAGTTTATAGAAGAAACCGGTGAGGACTTCGTGGATTTTATCGGCGAGAATCCGCTACGGGATGCCTACTTGGTGAGGATCGCGAGGGAATATCATTCCATTGCAAAAATCGAAGCGATAAAAAAAGAGATCCAAGGCATGAATGGAGTCTTTCAGGTATTCTATGTAGAAGGCTTGATCGAATCCGTTAACAGCAATGTCACAAAAATCAGTTTAATTCTACTGGGACTTATAACGGTTTTGCTGGTATCCGTTGTGCTGCTCATCAATAACACACTCAGGATTGCATTGTTTTCCCAGCGGTTTCTCATTAGAAGTATGCAATTGGTGGGCGCAAAGAAATGGTTCATCATAAGGCCATTCCTTTTAAGGGCTTCAGGATATGGGCTTCTTGCTGGCTCGCTTGCCGCAGCCCTTTTGTGGAGCCTTTCCAACTATGCCCAAAGCAAGATCGAAGATCTATCTATCCTTCATAACCAGGATCAATTCCTGGCATTAGTCGCTTTATTGTTAATTTCAGGAATTGTCGTTGCCGTGTTAAGCACGCTCTTTTCAATCCGGCGATACTTGAAGATGTCATTGGACCAACTTTACTGATAATCAAAATTTAAGCATGGAAAGTAAACTTCCTTTTGGTAAAAAGAACTACCAGTTAATGATCGCAGGTGTAATTACACTGGTGTTAGGATTCATCATAATGTCGCTGGATAACAAACAACATGGTTTCGGATTCCTTGGACTAACGCTGGGCCCCATTGTGGTAATGGCCGGCTTCATTATTGAGATCTTCGCGATCCTCCACAGACCGACGAAATAAGTTAAAAGCACTCCTTTGCGTTAGGGTTTGCAACCCGATACGCAAACCTCACCCTCATTCATTATGTCCATTCTTCAGGCTATCCTGCTCGCAATCATTGAAGGTATCACGGAGTTTCTTCCAATATCCTCAACAGGTCACATGATCATAGGCTCTTCGTTGATGGGAATTGCTACCGATCCATTCACTAAAATGTTCACGGTAGCTATTCAGTTTGGGGCGATACTTTCTGTTGTTGTTTTGTATTGGAGGAGGTTCTTTCCCGCAAATAAAACCATTTCAGAAATATTTACATTTTATCTAACGCTCTTCGTTGCGTTCCTGCCAGCGATGATCTTCGGATTCCTTTTTAATGACTTTATTGACGCGCTGCTCGAGCGTGTTGATGTAGTGGGTTATGCTCTGATTGCTGGCGGAGTCTTCTTCCTATTTGTTGACAAGATCTTCGCGAAAAATGAAAGTAACCTCAGTGCAGATCTTTCCTACCCTTCCGCCTTCAAGATTGGATTGTTTCAGACCATCGCGATGATCCCGGGAGTCTCCAGGTCAGCAGCTACCATAATTGGTGGTCTCACTCAAAACCTAAACAAAAAGACGGCTGCTGAGTTTTCGTTCTTCCTGGCCGTACCGACGATGTTTGCAGCTACAGCTTATAAGATGTTGCAGTTTTATAGTATCGGTGGAAAGTTCGGCGGAAATGAGATCACTTTATTGATTGTAGGAAACGTCGTCGCTTTTATCGTAGCAATACTAGCGATAAAATCATTCATAAGTTTTCTCACGCGTCATGGCTTCAAATTATTCGGATATTACCGCATCTTAGTGGGACTTGTTATCCTGCTGTTGTATTATCTTGGCGTGGGACTTACCGTCGTATAATAATGGAAACCCAGGCTGATGATAAGGGTAGGTTTTTACTTATTAACAAGCCGCTTCGATGGACGTCGTTCGACGTGGTAAACAAACTTCGTTTTAGACTTAAGATAAAAAAGATCGGCCACGCCGGAACGCTTGATCCACTTGCCAGCGGATTGCTGATTATTTGTGTGGGCAAAATGACGAAGCGCATCGAAGAGTTTATGGGCCTGGAAAAAGAGTATACCGGGACATTCGTATTGGGAAAAACGACTCCATCATACGATCTGGAGACCGCAGTGAGTGAAGAAAACGACATTTCAGCGCTCACCGACGAAATGATTAATAATGCTGTCAGACCTTTTATAGGCACAATTAGCCAACTCCCTCCCCTCCACTCTGCAATAAGGGTTGGTGGTAAAAGGGCCTACGAGTTCGCCCGTAAAGGAGCTGACATCGAGCTTAAACCGCGTGAGGTACTTATAAACAAGTTTGAGATAACATCGATAGCGTTGCCAGAGGTGGGCTTTCGTATCGTATGCTCAAAAGGCACCTATATACGAAGTATTGCTCGCGACTTTGGCAGCGAATTAAAGGTTGGCGCATACCTCGCAGCGTTGTGCCGGACACGGATTGGACCATTCCTGCTTTCAGACGCTTTAGAAGTCGATCAAGTCGAATAACTTTTCAAATCCAAAAAGTGTCGCGGCTTCATTAACTTTAGGCCTAATACATTTTTTTAGGTCATAAGCATGAAAATCTACCACGGGATCGAAGATTTTACAAGGCTACACTACGCAGTTGTGACTAGTGGCACGTTCGATGGCGTTCACGTTGGTCATCAAAAGATATTATCGAGGTTGCGTGAAGCGGCTGCCAGAAACGATGGAGAAACAGTTGTCATAACGTTCTGGCCACATCCTCGGTTGGTCCTCCATCCGGAAGACACATCCCTTAAACTACTAAACACTTTTGAAGAGAAGGCAGAGCTTTTAAAACAGCAGGGTATTCAACATCTCGTGAGGATACCTTTTACCCGTGAATTTTCACAACTCTCCTCCGAAGAATTTATAACAAAGATCATCGTTGAGACCATCGGCACCAAAAAGTTAATCATCGGCTATGATCATCATTTCGGCAAGAACCGGGAAGGAAGTTTCGAACAATTGAAACTGAATGCACCGAAATATGGATTTGAGGTTGAGGAAATACCAAGGCAGGATGTTGATCATGTTGGCGTGAGTTCAACTAAGATCAGAAAAGCGCTTGAAGAGGGAGACATTGACACTGCTACCCATTTTCTGGGAAATCCCTACAGCATTACCGGGCGTGTTGTAATCGGAGACAAACTTGGACGAATCCTTGGATATCCTACCGCCAATCTTGAACTCGACACAGCGTACAAACTTGTTCCTGCTGATGGCATCTATGCAGCGACGGTCAGCTATAGTCATCAACTGTTCAAGGGTATGCTTTACATTGGGAACAGGCCGACGGTTCAGGGAATGAAGCGAAACATCGAGATTAATATTTTTGATTTCGATAAAGATATCTATGGTGAATCACTTACAATTTACTTTCATAAACTCATTCGCCGTGACACCAGATTTAATGATCTTGAGGAGTTGAAGAACCAGCTTCATTTGGATAAGGAGGCGGCGTTAAAGGTTTTAACCTCTCAGTAAAAGCGAAAACACCATTTTATGCAACTTTGGACTCCTTCGTCAGATTTTATTCGCCAGTCCAATATCAGTAATTATATCCAGTGGCTTAAAGACAAAAAGGATCTGGTGTTTTCCGGATATGAAGAACTTTGGCAATGGTCGGTAGATCAAACCGACGAGTTCTGGACTTCACTATTCCAATACTTTAGCATTCTTTATGATGGAGAAATTTCGCAAGTCACCAACGGTAAGCCTATGCCCAATGCGGAATGGTTTCCCGGGATCTCGTTAAGTTATGCCGAACATATTTTTAGTAGAAAATCGGAAGACCACCCCGCTATCATTTTCAAATCGGAGCAGGACGACTTGAAAGAAGTGAGCTGGCGAGAATTGACCAAGCAGGTTGGTTCGCTCCAAAAGTTTTTGAAGGATCAGGGTGTAGTACAAGGTGATCGGGTAGCCGCCTACCTTCCGTGTGTGCCCGAGGCAACAGTTGCTTTCCTGGCAACGAATTCACTAGGCGCCGTGTGGTCAAGCTGCTCCCCTGACTTCGGGATACAAGCTGTCATAGATCGTTTTGCACAAATTGAGCCTTCAATACTGATAGCGGTAGACAAATACAACTATGGAGGGAAAGTGTTCGACAAGACGGAAACTGTCGAGCAACTGATTAACGCTTTGCCATCGGCAAAAACGGTAATCATCATTTCCGAAAAAGGAGTTAGCTCCTCAGGGAAGAAATTAATCGTTCCTTGGACCCAGGTCGTCAACGACGATGTTCAGGAGCCGGAATTCGTGAGAGTGCCTTTTAGCCATCCGATTTGGGTGGTGTATTCTTCTGGAACAACAGGGTTGCCAAAGGCTATTGTCCATTCACAGGGAGGAATACTGCTGGAACAATTAAAATATTGTTTGTTCCATAATGACTACAAGCCCGGCGAACGATGCTTCTGGTTCACGACAACAGGATGGATGATGTGGAACTACATTCATGGAAGCCTGTTGGCGGGCGCGACCATGGTCCTTTATGATGGTAATCCAGCACACCCTGATCTTGAGGTGTTATGGAAATTTGTTGATGACGCCGGCATCAATCATTTCGGAACCAGCGCCGGATTCATATTGGCAAACATGAAGGCAGGAATAGAGCCGTCCGTTAATTCCAATCTTACCTCGCTACGATCCATTGGCTCCACCGGAAGCACGCTGCCGGTGGAAGGTTTTGAATGGATCTACCGTCATGTAAAAAAAGACGTGTGGCTTACATCAATGAGCGGCGGTACAGATGTAGCCAGCGCTTTTGTGGGCGGGAACCCAACCTTACCAGTATACGCTGGAGAAATTCAATGCCGGGCGCTGGGTTGCAGTCTGGAGGCATTTAACGACCTGGGCAAACCTGTTTTGAATGAAGTGGGAGAAATGGTCATCACGAAACCAATGCCTTCAATGCCCGTGTATTTTTGGAACGATCCTGAATTCAAGCGTTACCGCGAAAGCTACTTCGAAATGTTTCCCGGTATTTGGCGTCACGGGGATTGGATAAAGATCACAGAAAACAAAGGCATCATAATATATGGACGTTCGGACGCTACCTTGAACCGCGGAGGAGTACGCATCGGCACTAGTGAAATCTACCGTGCTGTGGATAAGATAGAGGAAGTAAAGGACAGCCTGATCATCTGCGTCGAAAAGGACGGCGGTAAATTCTGGATGCCATTGTTTGTGGTAATGCAGGATGGCGTTAGCCTAACCGATGATGTTAAGGCAAGGATCAACAACACGCTGCGTAACGACTACAGTCCCCGTCACGTTCCAGACGAGATCATTCTGGTGCCGGATATCCCATACACCGTCAGTGGTAAAAAAACGGAAACGCCGGTGAAGAAGGTACTCATGGGCAAAAATCCTGACGACGTTGTAAATGCCGGCTCATTGCGAAATCCAGCGTCCATTAAATTCTTTGCCGATCTCGCGAAGGAGTAGTTATTCGAATGACTCAAAAAAATCTTCTAAACCAACAAAGAAATTTGGGCCTGGCGCTAACTTGCAGCCCGTATGGAAAAGTCAACAATCAATTTTACCGTCGAACTCGATCAAAACAACGTTCCTGAGAAGATCCTCTGGGATGCGACGGAAAAACCGGAAGCCGGCTTATCTGAAACTAAAGCTATTAGCATTTCGCTGTGGGACCATCTCCAGAAGAATACCCTGCGAATTGACCTTTGGGCTAAGGACATGCCTATCAACGAGATGAAACGCTTTTATGTAGATTGTATCGGAGGTCTTGCTCAAAGCGCGCTGCGTGCAACAGGCGATGAATTCATGGCGAAGCGAATGAATGAGCTTTGTGAAGAGCTCGTCCAACACCTTAAATCCGCGAAGGAATCGTGATAGCAAAAGACTGAAAAGCGTTAGTTTATCGCCTTCTCAAACGTTTGTTTATTCCTAAATTTATGTACTTTTCGATCCGAGAAGCTCGGTATGCATAACAATTTTATGCTTCCTGGGCTTGCTCAATATATTTAAACCAACCAAGCCTGTATGAAGCATTTGTACAAAAATTCAAAGGCCATGACACTGCTCTTGATGCTGATGGCCACTATTAGTTATGCTCAAACCAGTATTTCCGGGAAGGTCTCCGACCAAAATGGTCCGCTGCCAGGTGTGAACATTACCGTCAAAGGGTCGATTGCCGGCACTACCACCAGCTCCGACGGTACCTTTTCCTTCAACACGAAATCCTCTCCTCCTTTAACTATTGTTGTCTCTTTTATTGGTTATAAGTCAATCGAAGTCGAAATAACAGATGCCAATACCTCCGGGCTTGACTTGAAAATAGCGGAGGAGCAAAGTGTTATGCAGGAAGTGGTGGTGACAGGAACAAACGTATTGAATGTAGAGTTAACCAAGGCGCCGTTTGCTGCCGAGATGGTAACGATTCTAGGTATCAGGAGCTCACCTGCCGCTGAGGTGTTCGACGGTCTTCAGCATCTAAAAGGCGTACAATTCACCTCCGGAAGTTTAAACTTCAATCAGGTGAACACCAGAGGATTTGCAACCATCGCCAATGTGCGCTTTGTACAGATGGTTGATGGAATGGATATTTCGGCTCCGCTTCTCAACTTTCCAACTGGAAACATTGTAGGTATCGGCGAGCTCGATCTTGAAGGTATGGAGTTGCTACCAGGGACGTCCTCCGGTATTTATGGGCCGAATGCATTCAATGGTCTGCTCCTTATGAACAGCAAAAGCCCCTTCCTGTACCAGGGCCTTAGCGCTCAGTTCAAGGGAGGAATAACAAGATCTGATGCACAAGGCAAATCGTTCCCGATGTTCAATTACGGAATCAGGTATGCTAAGGCATTTAACAATAAGTTTGCTTTCAAGATCAACTTCAACGTCCTCCAGGGTGAGGATTGGTACGGTACCGACTATAAAACTGATGTTAACCGTCCTGAATCGACGACAGAACTTACGACCACACCCAATTTTGATGGTCTGAACCTATACGGAGACGAAACTCCAATCCCAGTACCCATAGGGGGTCCGTTCGGAACACTCGACCTTAGGAGAACCGGATGGAAAGAAGCTGACCTTCTCGACAATCACGATGCTAAAAGTATCAAAGGAGACCTTGCCTTGCACTATAGGATCACTGACAACCTCGAGCTCATATACAATTTTAGATACGGAGGAGGTAGTTCAGTTTACCAGGGGTCACAAAAATATGCTTTGAGAGACTTCACTCAGCAGTTCCATAAGCTGGAACTCAGATCGAAGAACTTCTTCATTAGAGGTTATATGACTGCGACTGACGCCGGCGACTCTTATAACCTGGGAGCACTTGGTGGTCAGCTCAATGAGCGGATCAGTCCTACGGCCCAACAATGGGCTCCCACTTACGCGCAGAGATATGTACTTGGTTTGCAGGGCTATATTCCTGGCGTTACGGCTGGCAATCAGGAACAGGCACATGCTGCGGCCAGGGCACAAGCCGACGCAACCAGGCCAGCCGTTGGATCTGAGGAATTCAGTAATCTCCTCGAGGGGGTTCGTAACGACTATTTCCAAAGAACGCCGGCCGGTGCAAAATTCATTGATAACTCAAGACTCCTCCACGCCCAATTCAACTACAACTTTGACGATATGATCAAAGTAGTGAACGTTATGGTGGGTGGAAACTTCAGGCAGTATAGTCTTTTTTCCGATGGAACAATCTTTAACGAAGATCCAAACGGTGGTACTGATTTTCAACGAATCACGATCAATGAGTATGGAGTTTATACACAGTTGGAGAAAAACTTCAACGATGTCCTCAAGCTGACGGGTTCTATCCGCTACGACAAGAATGAGAACTTTGAAGGACAGGTCACTCCACGTATTTCTGCATTGTACTCCTTTGGTGAGCTTAAGCAGCATAACATTCGCGCATCTTATCAGACGGGATTCAGGAACCCAGATACACAAGCGCAGTTCATCTATTTCCCTGTTGGAACCAACACCCTCCTGGGAAGCACAAAAGCTAACGCTGAACGATATGGGATTCACAACGGAGGTTCCTGGACACGCGCTTCGTACAACACCTTCCGGGGTTCAGGTGGCACAATTGATCCGGTAAGTGGGGATCCGGTCGGCGGAGACCCCTCGCTCCTTGTAGTGGCAGATATCGATTATGTCCAGCCTGAAAAGCTCAGCTCTTTCGAGGTGGGCTACCGGGGAACGTTCGGCCAGAGTTTGTTCCTTGATCTTAACGCGTATTGGAACTCCTATACGGACTTTCTCGGGTCGCTTGATGTCGTTAGCATGGAAGCAACGACGCATCAGGGAAAGACACTCATAGCAGGAACGGTATTCTCTCCTTACGTGAATGTGACTGACAAAGTAAATTCAATGGGAGTTGGAGCCGGAATCACTTACAAACCATTTTTTGACAGAGA
>DATHIE010000454.1:0-21169 GCA_035316905.1 Chryseolinea sp.
TTCGAGTCGAAGGTTTTCTTTCCCCGATCTTAATCGGGGTCCAGAAAGGAGGTGTTCCAGCCGCACCTTCCGGTACGGCTACCTTGTTACGACTTAGCCCTAGTCATCGGTTTAACCCTAAACAGCGCCTTACAGCAACTGGCTTCAGGTCCTCCCGACTCCCATGGCTTGACGGGCGGTGTGTACAAGGTCCGGGAACGTATTCACCGCGCCATTGCTGATGCGCGATTACTAGCGATTCCAACTTCATGCAGGCGAGTTGCAGCCTGCAATCCGAACTGAGACGTACTTTTTGTGATTGGCTCACTGTCACCAGCTTGCAACACTCTGTATACGCCATTGTAGCACGTGTGTAGCCCTGGACGTAAGGGCCATGATGACCTGACGTCATCCCCTCCTTCCTCTCCGCTTGCGCGGGCAGTCTTTTTAGAGTCCCCAGCTTAACCTGTTGGCAACTAAAAATAAGGGTTGCGCTCGTTGCGGGACTTAACCCAACACCTCACGGCACGAGCTGACGACGGCCATGCAGCACCTTGCTCCTTGTCCTTGCGGAACAGTCCATCTCTGGACCCATCAAGGGCATTCTAGTCCAGGTAAGGTTCCTCGCGTATCATCGAATTAAACCACATGCTCCACCGCTTGTGCGGACCCCCGTCAATTCCTTTGAGTTTCACCGTTGCCGGCGTACTCCCCAGGTGGATGACTTAACGATTTCTCTCTGCCGCTGGCTGTGTATCGCCAACAGCGAGTCATCAACGTTTACAGTGTGGACTACCAGGGTATCTAATCCTGTTTGATCCCCACACTTTCGTGCCTCAGCGTCAGTTACAGCCCAGTAAGCTGCCTTCGCTATCGGTGTTCTTGACGATATCTAAGCATTTCACCGCTACACCGTCAATTCCGCCTACCTCATCTGTACTCAAGCTCTGCAGTATCAATGGCACCCTGACAGTTGAGCTGCCATATTTCACCACTGACTTACAAAGCCGCCTACGCACCCTTTAAACCCAATAAATCCGGACAACGCTTGCCACCTACGTATTACCGCGGCTGCTGGCACGTAGTTAGCCGTGGCTTATTCACCAGGTACTTTCAATTTCTCACGCATGAGCTTTTTAGCCCCTGGCAAAAGCAGTTTACAACCCAGAAGGCCTTCTTCCTGCACGCGGCATGGCTGGTTCAGACTTCCATCCATTGACCAATATTCCCTACTGCTGCCTCCCGTAGGAGTCTGGCCCGTATCTCAGTGCCAGTGTGGGGGATCAACCTCTCAGTTCCCCTACTGATCATCGTCTTGGTAGTCCGTTACACTACCAACTAACTAATCAGACGCATGCCCATCCTTTACCTCTGTAGATTTAATCACTAAGTGATGCCACTCTATGATCTTATGACGGGTTAATTCGAGTTTCCCCGAGCTATCCGCCTGTAAAGGGTAGGTTGCATACGTGTTACGCACCCGTACGTCACTCTCATATTCTATTGCTAAAATATTTACCGTTCGACTTGCATGTATTAGGCCTGCCGCTAGCGTTCATCCTGAGCCAGGATCAAACTCTCCATTGTAAAAATTTTCATAAGCCCTTTGCAGAACCTATACATCTGACAACTCCCCTTTCGGGGCGTCTGCCAAACTACAATTTGTTGTTTAACCTTTCGCTCGTTTCTCTATTATCCATTCTCTCACGAGAATCTTTTGCAATTCACTCCATATCGAAGTTCCTCGCAAGGTCCGCTATCAAGTTCCATCTATTCAAAGAACGTATTATCCGCCGACGCGAATAGTTGTGGTCTCTCAACCTCATTTCTGAAATCCTTCCGATTTCAGACCCATTTTCCAAAATGGGAGTGCAAAGGTAACTGATTTGCCTTCATGAAGCAAAAATCTTTCAAGTTTTTTTGCCCTGGGTCCCTTTCGGTTAAAGGGGTCACAAATGTAATGGATGAACAACATCAGCAAAAACTTTTTTACTAATAAGTTATCCACATACTAATCACGCTCTCATCCAAAATTCGAGAGCCTGCCCGACCGAATAACCATGGATTATAGCAGCGAGAATAATCAGAGTTCAATATCCGTGATATTCAGGGCCTTGATTAGGAAATTGGTGTATTCCCTACTTATCCCTTTGACTTCTTAAACAGAGGAACGGTGCTGCACGGCTCCCCATACATGATACTGGAAGCAAAAGGCCGCAACTTATTGGCAACATCTACATACATCGCCACAGGGACATTAACTTTGCTGCAACCCTTGATCACCACCTTAGATTCCTTAAATCCAGTCCAGTCAACATTCTTAAGACTGTCCTGAAAAATTGCAACCTCTAATTCTTCCAGTGTTCCAAACACAACCTTACGTGCAAATGGTTCCATGGCGATCGCAAGAAGCATGTATGCCCATGTTGGAATAATCGCATCGACTGAACAATGAATAGCCACAAACTTGTTTTGAAATTCTTCCCACCTATTCGATTTTATAAAATCACGGAAATCCTTCTCCTTTAAAATTAGTCCCTCGAAAAGTTGATCCTTTATGTCCAGCTGTACACGCTCTCCGGGCACGAAGTAATCTTCGAGGTCGAATGTGACAATGGAACTATTTGCCACCCTGTTGATTATTTGATCTTGTGGTTCCTGCATGGTTTACTCTTAACAATTTTTAGCTTGTTTTGTTCGCAGCATCCAAAAAATTGGAAGGCTTCTTGACTTTGAATTCCTTTAAGTAAAAAGGTTCAAAGTGATATAGATCCTCAAATTCAGCTCCTTCGAATTTCCGAAATGCCATTAAGCCCAATTGAACTGCGGAAGGAGTGACTCCGTCAACAAAAGCCGCGTTGCTGTGCGTTATCACTGCCCGGCATTTTCCGGCTCCATTGCCAAAAAAGATCATCCGATGCTCGTTCAATATCTCTTCGAAACTTTTTTCATCGATTATTTTGGCTTCAACACTCTGAACAACCGACCCGTCTGGATCTGTAACGGAACAATAAACCTCCATTCTTCTCGCATCAATCATCGGACATAACAGAGACCTGCCAATATTCGTCCTGTTCATTTGTTCTGATAGGATCGCAAGCGTGTCTATTGCGATGAGCGGAACACTAAGCGCAAAACAAATACCTTTTGCCGTTGACGTACCAATCCGAAGTCCGGTGTAAGACCCTGGTCCCGATGAAACAGCAACAGCATTAATGTCAGGAAGTGCGAGTCCTGAGAACTTTACAACTGTGTCTACCAGCTGTGCAAGTTTGGACGCGTGCGAATGTTCAAGGTGAACTTCTGCAGCCGCTAATAATGAATCATTCTCATGTAAGGCAACCGAACAAACGGTGGTCGACGTCTCAAGGCTTAGGATTCTGACCATTCGACGGAGTAAGTAATTTGTGGTAAGCCTCTGAGTCGTTAAGGATGTTACGTGCTTCAACCACTGTCTTATCGCGGTGTAGTGAAACTGCGGCCTGGCCTTCATTTAAGGCGTAATGAAAAGCAATTTGTTCTTCAAGAATATCCTTAATCTCATTCTTAAATCTCGACAAATCGGCCGCCTTCACCGCCTCGATCTTGGACTTCAACCCATTGAGCTGGCTTTCCAACTCCGGATAATAGCGTTCCTGTTTTGCAGCATCAATCAGCTGCTTGGTGTTACGCTCAATCGCGGTTGAGTATGAAAACTTTTGCTCTTTCAGAAAGGTCAGGAACTTCTCATAATCACCATCCGACAAGTCAAACGTCGATAAATTTGGTCGCGTAGAATTTTCAGTACAATATTTAGATGCGAAATCAAATACTAGGCCCGAGTTGACCAGTGCTGCTGCTGCCGTCCCGAAATATTCATCCTCCGTCGTGACGTCGGGATCAAGTCCACCTCCGTCAAATACTATTCGTCCATTTCTTGTTTTGAATTCCGACTTCAATGAGTCTGCTACCCTTTCAACAGTTCCATCATCTTTTCTATGCGTGTAATCGACAGCCTGAATGCACCTGCCACTGGGTATGTAATACTTTGCAGTTGTCACCTTCAGCTGTGAATTGTAGGCGAGCTGTCGCGTGGTCTGAACGAGACCTTTCCCAAATGTTTTCTTACCGATAAGTACAGCCCTATCATAATCCTGCAACGAGCCAGCAACAATCTCGGAAGCAGAAGCGCTTCCGTCACTGACGAGCACCACCATCGGGATCTCCGTATCTACGGGACTGTTTAACGTCTTATAGGATTTATTCCAGTCGTCTACTTTTCCTTTTGTTGATACAACTTCATGTCCGCGGGGAATAAACAAACTCACGATGTTAACAGCTTCGTGAAGCAGACCTCCGGGATTTTCACGCAGATCAAGTATTATTTTTTGTGCACCTTTTTCCTTTAGACTGACAACTGCATCAGATACTTCGCGCGATGCACCGGGAGTGAAATCGTCGAGCTTAATGTAACCGATCGTTGGTTCAACAAGACCTATGTATGCGATATTTGTTAAAATTATCTTCTCGCGTTTGATCTTGACGACAACATTATCCCTCTGATCAAACCTCTTAACCTTCAATTCCACTTCAGTCTTTGGCTGACCTTTTAAAAGGGAACTTATATCACTAGTCGATTTGCCCTGTACGACCTTCCCGTCCACTGAAACAATTTCATCGCCAACCTTAAGCCCGGCTTTGTAGGCTGGAAAATCTTTGTATGGATGAGTGATTACCGTCTTCTTGTTGATCACACCAATCAATGCGCCGATACCTCCGTACTGACCAGTGGTTGATATGCGAAATGATTCGAGTTCGTCTTCCGATATGTAGTCTGTATACGGATCCAGCGATTCGAGCATCCCATCTATGCCCTTTCGAATGAGTTTTTCGGGCTCAAGCTCGTCAACGTAGTATGCATTCACCTCCTTGAACAAGGTTGCAAAAATGTCAAGGCTCTTTGCAATGTCGAAATATTTTTCAGCAGGTTTTCTGAAAGCAAAACCAGCGACAATCGCCAGTGCTAGAACCACTACCCATTTAGTTCTTCTCCGCATAATCTAACCTCTTAAATGTTTTGACCAATCTTTCCTGAATCTGGACCGACGGTAAAATGTCTTTCACACTATAAATATAAGCAATGAGAAGTTTGTTCTGCACAGGAAGCAATTCCTTATTGAGCCGGTAAGCTTCCCTGATCCGACGTTTGATGAGATTTCGGTCGACAGCACGCTTAAAATTCCTTTTAGATACGGAAATCACGACCTGATGGAAGGAAGTTCCCGGTTCAGGGTTGGGCATAAAAAAAACCTTAAAAGGGAATAAATAAAAAGAGGAACCCTTGTCAAAGAGTTCCTGTATCAACTTGTCTTTTGAAAGTCTTTCTTCCTTGCGGAACGTGTATTTCCCCATGAGTTGAAATTAATCAATCTCCCTTGGGGATAAAGTCAGCCCAAAGGCAATTATTTGTGTTTTACGGTCTTTTCGCTGGAAACGCTCAGCTTTTTCCGGCCGTTCTTCCGTCTGTTCGACAACACTCTGCGTCCATTGGCAGTAGCCATTCTCTCGCGAAAGCCGTGCTTATTTTTTCTTTTTGTGCGGGAAGGTTGAAATGTACGTTTCATGACTTAAATGATTTTACCCCTCGAATAAAGGGCTGCAAAGATGCCCAGGATTTTCTTTATTTACAAGATTCGCGCAACGGGTTTTCGCTCATTCCCTCAATTCAGCGACATTTAATGTTGATTGTCAGCGCGTTAGGCGATCAAATCGGCCATTACCTTCTTCACCTGGTTCGGTTCCAGCCTGGGGCCGAACTGTGATACGACCCGCGAAGACGCAAGGGACGCAATCTTTCCCGCTTCGGCGTAGCTGTGATTGTGAGTTATTCCGTACATGAAAGCCCCGGAAAACATATCTCCTGCACCGTTAGTATCCAATGCTTTCACCTTATATGGCTCTATATTAATAAAAGTGTCGCCGTCAAATATCAGCGCACCGTTGGCTCCCAAAGTAATTGCAAACCGTTTTGCCACTTCTTTCAGCTTTTCTCTGGCTTCTGCGAGCGAATTTGTACCCGTGTAAATCATTGCTTCTTCCTCATTACAAAAAAGAAGGTCTACGCTGGCGCCGACGATCTCCTCCATCTGTTTTGAAAAATACTTCACCATGCTGGGATCTGAGAATGTCAACGCGATGCCAACCTTATTGTGTTCAGCGATCTTTCTCGCAGCTTTCATGGCCTCAAGACCCTTTGGACTTGCCACCAGGTATCCTTCCAGGTAAATGTACTCTGAGTTCTTGATCGCTTCTTCGTCCAGCTGATCAGGAGATAAAAATGAGCTAACACCTAAAAATGTATTCATGGTGCGATGTGCATCCGGCGTGGTCATCACCAGGCACCGGCCCGAGTGACCCGGGGGACAGTCTTCATATTTAAGATTTGTGTCCACGCCGTTGCGTCTGATATCGTCGAGGAAGAATTTTCCAAGATCATCTTTAGCCACCAGGCATGAATAAAAACTTTTTCCGCCAAACTGGTTTACAGCCACAATGGTGTTACCAGCTGAGCCTCCACCGGACATCCTGCTTTTTTTCATGTCGATGACCTTCATAAGCTCCAGCTGACGCTTCTCGTCAACGAGCGTCATGACTCCTTTTTCAATGTTATTCTTTTCAAAAAAGTCGTGATCAACCTCGGTAACAATATCAACTATCGCATTGCCGATGCCGTAAACGTTGTATTTTTTCATGTACAAATTTTTGGCAATGATAATCAAAACAGAAGTAATCTGCAGACCCCGAGGCAATAACTATTGAGCTATTGAGAATTGGTCCTATTGACCGGCGGTTATTTTTTTCCTCCCTTATGTGGAATACTAAGCGTGTTCTTATACCTTCTCGCACGGTCGGGATAATCTGTGATCAAACCATCAACGCCCATTCCCTTCAGTGAAAGCATATCGGATATTTCGTTGACAGTCCACGGCACCACACGGATTCTTTGCTGATGAAGATACTTCACCTTATCCCGGTTAAGAAGTTTGAAGTTCGGGCTATAGGTTGAGGGCTTGAAACCAAGATCTGCGAGGTTTGCGTCGATTGACTTTGTGTTTTCAACTAATGCCGCCAATCTGATCTCAGGATACTTCTGATGCCAATATTTCAAAACTCTGAAGTCGAAGGATTGAATTACCACTCTGTCCAATGGCAGGTATTCATCAACCAGCTTGTAAATAAGATCAGAATATTCATCGACCGATGGATGAAATTTTTTATCACCATCTGGCGAACTCTTGATTTCAATATTGTAATCGACTTCGTACGAAGCATAACTTTTGATGTGATTTTCTACCGCTACAATAACATCGCGGAGCAAAGGTTTCGAGGTTTTGATTTTCTCCTGTCTTGGAAAATTGGAATTGCCGATTGACCCGCAGTCGAACAACTGCACCTGATCGTATGTCATCTGATATATATTGAACTTGCGCTGATCCTTCTCAGAAATGGCCGTTCCTGATGAATCCAGGCAAATTGCCGCGGACATCCACGGCTCATGTGATACAATCACTTGTTTGTCCTTGGTGATCGCGATATCAAGCTCCAGCGTGGTCACTCCTGAATCGAGAGCCATTAAAAAAGAGGGAATTGTATTTTCCGGCCGCAATCCTCTAGCCCCACGGTGTCCCTGAATGTCAAACTTGGGAATGTATTGTGCGAATGCCGCCGTAGCAATCAAAATCGTCGTAACCGTAGAAATTAGTTTTGATGTCATAATGCAAAGATAGAAACAAGAGTCTCAGACATCAAGTGCAAGATTGACGCCAAGATTATAGCTAATAATTCACGCGTATCATACTCTCCTGGGTGCATAGTCATTTGACGTCAAAGTTTGTTTGCCGAATAGAAAATTGAAGGCAATGACATGCCTGCCTAAAACAAATTGGAAACTGAATGTTCATTCAACGTAGGATAGTGTATCTCATCGCGCTTTATTGTTTTCAGCAAGACCTCGACCATCCCATTCACCGAACTTTGCTAAATTCGGTGTCAATGGGCTTAAGTGAATTCAAGGAAATTTTTGACAAGCACTACGATGCTATTAGAAATTTCCTTTATTATAAGCTTGGAGATATCGACCTCGCAGAAGACCTCACTCAGGAAGTTTTCATGAAGACATGGGAAAAACGCGATACCATTCGTGTTGACACCGCCCATCATTTATTATTCACCATTGCAAATCACCTGGCCATAAATCATTTCAAAAGCGCGAAGACCAGATTCGAGTTCAAACTTAAAGAGCAGACTACCCAGGTCACCCAAGAATCTCCGCAATACGAGATGGAAAAGGAAGAGTTTGCAAAGGAGTTGCAGGAAGCAATCGCTTCTCTTCCTGAAAAGCAGAGGACTGTATTTTTGATGAACCGCATTGATGAGCTAACTTATAGAGAAATTGCGCAGCGACTGGAGATCAGCGTGAAGGCTGTTGAGAAGAGGATGCATGAAGCATTAGAACATTTGATGAACAAGATTGAACATAAGATCTGACGATGGACCAGGAAGACATCATACGAGAGTGGATCGCAGGCAGGTTGTCAACAGAAGAACTTGACGAGAAGATCAAGGACCGTGAAGAACTTGAATCATTAAAAAAGATAATTTTAGGTTCAAAGAATTTAGGTGTTCGTGAAAAAAGAACAAAAGCTGAGGCATGGGATCTATTGGCGTCGCAGATCGAAGAGAAAGATCATTCAAAAGTCGTTAGACTAAAGCCCTACGTTCTCATTAGTATAGCTGCGTCGCTTACTCTTATTGTTGTTGCCGCTTATCTCATCTTCATGTTGCCGGAAACGGTCAACGCACCCAAAGGCGAACATACTTCACATATTCTTCCGGACGGCTCTCAGGTGTGGCTTAATGCTGATTCAAAAATTTCCTATCGCGACTTCGGTCAACAGGAAAACAGGAAAGTAACATTACGAGGTGAGGCGTATTTCGACGTAAGGGAGGGCGGAAGTTTTGAAGTTACTGGAGAATATGGTACAGTCCGCGTTCTTGGAACGAGCTTTAATGTAAGCCAGCGCGAAGGGTTACGTGTGTCGTGTTTCAGAGGATCCGTAGAGGTCACAAGCAGCGACGGCAAAACCGTTAGGCTTAAAGCTGGCAATACCACGCTTACAAAAGAGCACACCTTAACTACCCCCGCGCGATTCAATGCGGAAAAAGAAGCGTCGTGGCTTACTGGTGATTTCTATTTTGACAGTGCTTCATTTGAACAGGTACTCGCAGAGCTGGAGCGTCAATTTAATGTTGATGTGATTTATGATGCTAAAGACCCAAGAACTTATACCGGTTATTTCAATAACAGAGATCTGGATGAAGCCCTTCAATTAATTTTCCAACCTATGTCGCTCTCTTTCCGGAAAGATGGTAGCAAAATATATGTTGAATGACAGACTTCATATCGCCGCCCACTCGTTAAGCAATGAACCATTAATCTGCAGTCTGTGCCTGCACTTGTGAAGATCTTAGTTGTATTATTTTTCTTAACTGGCACTGGTTCTGCTCAAAGTATCATTGTCAATGAAAACTTTATTGATACTGAACTTGAAGATGCTTTAAAAAGTATAAGGAAAAACTATGGGGTGAAAATCGCCTACGACAACCAGTTGGTCGAAAGTATTCGAGTTACCGAAACGATCGTAAACGCACCGTTAAATGAAGCGCTGAAGCAATTACTGGACGGCACGGGATTAGGACACCGAACCCTAAATGAAAAAATAATCATCATTCCGCAGCCAACCCCGCCATCCAACGTGGTACCTGTACGCACGGACATTGGTGTGTCGGGTGTCATAAAAGACGAAGAAACGGGGGAAACATTACCCAATGCCACCGTTTATATTACTGGCACGATGGCCGGAACTACAACAAATACTGACGGCTATTTTTCCCTGGTGAAAATTCCATCGGATACCTGCTCTATTTCAATCAACTACCTTGGATACGTTGCGCAAAAAATCTATCTCAAAGATATTAAGAATCTGAACAAAATGTTTGTTTCTCTTCGTACGGATAGCAAGGTTCTTAAAGAAGTGGTCGTCACGGATTCATATGAATCGCCCCTCGAAGTGACAGACGATGCAAGTAAATCAGCATTCGATCCCAAGGCGCTAACAAGTCTGCCTTCAATGGGCGAACACGATATCTTCAGGACTTTGCAGTTGCTTCCGGGCGTGGGCGGAACAAATGAATCCTCCGCCGGCCTTGTAATCCGAGGGTCTGTTCCGAGTCAAAATCTCATTTTGCTGGATGGATTTACCATTTACCACCTTGATCACTTCTTCGGAGTCTTTAGCGCAATCAATGCAGACTTCATTAAAGACGTGCAAATTTTTAAAGGGGGATTTGACGCAAAGTATGGAGGTCGGGCATCGGGCGTAGTAGATATTACCGGGAAGTCGGGAAATACCAACTACGTAAAGGGAACTTTTGGAATCAACCTGATAAGCACGAACGCGACGATCGAAATACCAGTAGGCAAAAAAGTTTCTATGATATTCTCTACGCGAAGGGCATATTCTGACATCATACAAAGCAGCTTATACAAGAATCTTTTTGATATCGCGCGGAACAATGACGACCAGATTAGACGGCCTTTTGAAAATGCTAAGCTCGACGAAATCGATCCAAAATTCTATTTCTACGATTTTAATTCAAAGGTGACCTATCGTCCTTCAAGGAAGGATAACATTTCTCTGAGCATTTACGGCGGCAAGGACAATCTATCTGGCAACAGGGCAGATTCATTAAGTGATATTAGTCGAAATTTTTCCTTTAAGGAAACACTTGACGAAGGTACGGTTTGGGGGAACAATGGTCTCAGTTTGCGATGGGGACGACAATGGACAGGGAGGTTTTATACAAATGTGAAAATTTCAGGGTCAAATTTTTTTAGAGACTACAATTTTAAATACACCTATCTCCTTGATTCAACAAACTTCAACCAACAGGGCAATTTCGAATTCGTTCAGGAGAACAGAGTGGATGATTCAAACCTGTCAATCGATCATGAGTGGCTTGTCGGTAAGCGAGTAACCCTTGAATTTGGAATTTCAGCAATGGAGTACAAGATTCATTACAAAACAGCAGCAAACGGCACCGTTGGTGATGGCCGTGACGACAAAGGAAACATTGGAAGTCTATACACAACCGCTAAGGTCAGGCTGTCGGAAAAATTGCAAGCATCTGTCGGCATCCGTTCAAACCATCATCAGATTAATGAAGAATGGTATAGTGAGCCGAGGCTTGCCTTGAATTATAAGTTCAACAATCAATTTAGCCTGAAAGGAGCGGTCGGCCGCTATTATCAGTTTGTAAACCTTATACAGTATGATGATCCCTACGTTGGCATTCAAAATTTCTGGGCTTTTTCAAATAAGAACGGCGTGCCGATTGTAGAATCAAATCATTACATCGCCGGGGCAACGTTAAGACTAAAGGGTTTCTTGTTTGATGTAGAAGGGTACTATAAGGATGTTGAAGGCGTCGTCGAATTTAATCCCGTGCCTTACTTTGTGAAAGATGGTGTACTAGACCAGGGACTTCTCATGAATGGAAGCGGTCGAATGAGCGGAATTGATTTCCTCGTTCAAAAACAACTTGGAAAATACAAAGGATGGATTTCGTATTCATGGAGTAAATCTCTTCACTCCTTTCCATCCATTGAAGACGGAACATTTTATCCATCGTTGCAGGATCAACCACATGAGTTCAAGTTGGTTAATATGCTACGCCTTGGCCGGTGGGACCTGTCATGCACCTGGTTATATGGATCGGGTAGACCATTTCCTGAGTACAACATAACTTACTTCACTGATTCAAATGGCAACGTTGAAGACTTCGTGGTGTCAAAAGATCTGAAGAATTATAGCAGACTGCCGGCTTATCACAGGCTCGACGTATCCGCGTCGTACAATTTCTTTATCGGCAAAACCTTTGGAGAGATCGGCTTGTCAATTTTTAACTTATATGACCATCAAAACGTAAAGACCAGAAAGCTAAGTATTCCATTCCTTGAGCGCACTTTGCAGACACCCGACCAACCACTTCCGGAATATCGCGATTTACAATTGATCGGATTCACACCTACGTTCTTCCTCATTGTTGGCTTTTGACCATCGTTGCAACAACCCCATTGACGGTATCGTTTTCGCGTTTTTTAGCAAATCTTTAAAATTATTTTTTCTAACGCGGTAGGGTAAAATCATCTTCCCTTGTATTACCCCCTGAACAGCCAATATGGTTAATCAGGAACAAATCGGAGACAGCGAACACAGCCCTTTGAAGCGAAGGATCCTCGATGTTTCATACCAATGGACGGTTGCAGGAAAAATTTCAAAGCCTGCTGCGTGGCAGATCCTTGAAAGGCGGTTGAATGTAATTGCTGTAACGGGCAAAACAATCACGCTCGATTTTGCGCTGTTACTTAGAATTGCCGCCTCACTTTCAATTGTTGCCCTGGCGGCTTATTTCGTTTATCTTCAATTTGATGTCGAAGTGTTCACAAAGCGGGGTGAGCATAAACTTGTAACACTTCCCGACCACTCAACGGTGATGCTAAATGCAGCATCGTCCCTTCATTACAACAAGTTAATGTTCGGCCTGGCCAGAAACGTTACGCTCGACGGTGAAGGCTTTTTTACAATCACAAAAGGAAACCGGTTCACCGCAGCCTCCAAAAGTGCTACTGTCGAGGTATTGGGAACGCAATTCAATTTGATGTCCACAGCCGATAAGTATGAGGTCGCGTGCACCGAAGGCAAAGTGAGGATCAGCAACAATAAAAGGGATTCAAACGTGATTCTTATTGCCGGTCAATATACCGCCCTTCATAACGCTCAGTTTGATGCACCCTCCAAAGTAAAAGAAGAAAACATTTCGTGGAAGAAAGGGGAATTCTATTTTGAGAATGCATCTCTCCCCGAAGTTTTTAAAACGTTGTCACTTCAGTATGACATCAGGATTCAAATAGAAATTGCAAATCCTTCGGCCCGGCATTACACGGGATACTTCACAAAAAACAACTTAAACGAAGCTTTAGACCTGATATGCGTCCCGTTGTCCCTGCAGTATAAGATGCTCGGTCCATCGGAAGTAAAGATTTTACCAAATAAAAAATTAACTAACAAACCAAAATCCAAATGAAAACGAAAATGAGGTTGCTCAAAATCATGTCGGCGTTATCGTTGTCGGTTCTTCTGTGGTCTTGCACAGAAGAGATGTTGAATCCCAAGAACCCAACTGACGACTCAGAGAAGACAGAAACGGAGCGGGTGGTCTTGCTTAAGACGAAACTCGATAACGCAGCATTTAATTTAATTGGCACTAAGTTCAAAACACAGGTTGGAGGAAGGTCACAAGCAGGCGTTCATCGCCTTAGTGGATTGTTCAAGAGTAAAGAAGAAGCGGGCCGCATCGCCGAAGGTTGGGATACTTGCGCTTTAGTGACCATTACAGAAAATACAGATGGAACCTATACGGTCATTCTCAATTTCGCTGGCGGATGCGAAGATAACGGCAAGTTCATCACTGGTGTTGTCGCTTTTACTGGAAGCGAAACAGACACTTCGGGGGTTTTTAAAATCGCCTTCGATAAATTCTCTGAACGTGGGGTAAACGAAGTTGTGGAAGACCCATCGACTATCAATGGCTTCTATGAAGGAAGTTGGAATATCAGCCTGCACAACGGACTCGACTATGAAGAACGATTCAGCACAGCCTTTGAAGTAAATTATAAAAGTGGCGGCAAAGAAACTTTCGCCGGTGAAGGCGAGCTGATAGGAGATCTGGATGGATTTGTAGTCACCAAGTACAACTTTCTAGGATCAAACCTTAAGGGTGATAAATATGCAGCCGCGGTCGTGAATCCATTGGTATTTGATTTTAGCTGCAAGGGGACAACTATTTTCACTAAGGGAACAGAAGGATTTGAGGTCAACGAACAAAACTCCGCCATCGACTTTGGTGAAGGTGCATGTGATAATATCTTCACCATCTTTCTGGAAGGAATCACCATCATTGTAGACCTGGATAAGCTGAACTCTTAATAAGCGTAGTTGAATAGCCCGCATATATTCGTGCGGGCCATTTTTTATTTCGATGCGATTTCCAGTTTGTATCCTACGCCGTGAATGGTCTGAATACTAACTGTCGGTTCATCCCTGAAGATCTTACGCAATCTTGAAATAAAAACATCCATACTTCGCCCAACGAAATATCCTTCATCCTCCCAGATAGCTTTTTGAATAATGTCACGTTCTATGACTTTGTTCTGATGAATGCAAAACAGGCGAAGTAGTTTTGCTTCTTTTGACGTCAATGTCAACACTTCTCCTGCTCTCATGATCACCTTATTGTTGAAATCAAATGTGGACTTCGCCAGCTGGTATGTCGATTGCAGATCTGATTTCGTAGGTGTTCTATATACCCGTTTCAAAACGACTTCAATACGGAGTAGAAATTCCTCGATACTGAAAGGTTTTGTAATGTAGTCGTCTGCACCGACCTTAAACCCACGAATCCTGTCTTCCTTTAACGCCTTGGCAGTGAGAAAAATGATCGGAACATTTGTGTTCAGCTTTCGAATCTCCATGGCGAGTGTGAACCCATCTTTTTTTGGAAGCATCACGTCGAGCACACAAAGCGAAAATTCCTGCTTCATAAAAATACTCAGAGCCGTCTGTCCATCACCGGCAGCAACAGTTTCATAGCCGGCCATCTCCAGATTATCATTCAGCAGGAATCGCATGTTTTCGTCGTCTTCGACTAAAAGGATCCTGGTTTTCATGTTAACAGTTTTGAAAGTATAGTTCAAACACACTTCCTTGGTTTTCCTCGCTCGACACCGATACTTTGCCCTGATGAGCTTTCACAACTTCGCGCACATATGTAAGGCCGAGGCCAAAACCTTTCACATCATGAATATTGCCCGACGTACCGCGATAAAACTTGTCAAAGATGAATTGCTGGATATCCTTATTGATGCCAATCCCATTGTCGGCAATGGCTACTAATATTCCGTTGTCGGCATTTCGCGTGGAAACGGTTATCTGTGGCGTGGCGGGCGAATACTTGTCCGCATTATCGAGAAGGCTGTAGAAAATATTGGCGAGGTGAAGACGGTCTCCGAATACCAGGGGTTGTAACGCATCAAGCTTGCTTTTTATCTGCCCCTGTCTGGTTTGAATTCTCAACTGAAAGATTTTGATAACTTCTTCTATCACAGAATTCAGGTTTACTTCACTCTTTCTCCATTCGATTTCACCTTTCTCCATCATCGCAGTCTGAAGAACCTGCTCCACCTGAAACCGTAACCGTTGACTTTCCTTGTAAATAATATCTGCATAATGAACAGCCTTTTCTTCGCTTAAACTCGCCGACCCTTTCCGAAGTACCTCGCTTGCAATTGAGATGTTGGCAATAGGCGTTTGAAGTTCATGAGTCATGTTGTTAATAAAATCGGCTTTCACTTCTGCTAGTTTCTTGTCTTTCGAAAGACCAATTATCATAACTCCGAAAAGAACAAGGACAAGCGTAAAAGCTACTGCCGAAAATATCCATACCCCAAGGTCCCCGATGACGCTCATGTGTTTGTCGGGGATTGTGATCGAAAAATCCATGGATGTCTTTTCTGGCAAATCGCGAGAGAGGCATGTAACCTCGGCTTCTGATGAAACGCCTTCCTTATAGAAGTTTCCGAACGTTATGGTGTTAGACTTATCTTCGAACACTGTGAGCTCAAACGGCAACAGCATCTCATGTTCTCTGAACGTTTTCCTTATAATAGAATCCAGGGATGAATAAACGATGTAACGATTGAAGTCCACATAATATGAGTTCGACGCGGCACGAATAACTGGATTGATCCTCGACGTCGAATCATTATCCATTCTTAGCAACTGATCGGAAATGCTTCTTAACACGAGGTTTATTTTGCTATCGAATTGTCGTGCCTGCATACCATAGGCACGCACAAACCAATTTACCTGGACGACAAGAAGCCCGCCTAACGCTAACAAAGCGATCGTGATAATAACACGGTAACTCTTTCCTTTCTTCATCCTGATTGTCGGCGACGCAGTAAAAATACGCAGTAATCTCCTCGACAATCAGAATTTTACAAATCATTAACATCTTTTTACATGCCTTTTACAAGAGTGTGGCTAAACTGGAGATAGGTTTGTTGTGAAAAACCACCCATAAATATGAAATCACTCTTTCCTAAAGGCTTTCTCATTTTTCTCGCATTATTGATGCCTACGCTGTTATCATTCAAACCCAAAGGAGCCACCACGTACAAAGTTGATATAAACCGAAGTGCAGTTAGTTGGATCGGCTATTATGTTTTCAGCTTTTCAGAGCACAACGGCACCATTGGTCTTTCAGGAGGCGAGATAACGGTCGATGATAAGCAAATCATATCGGGATATTTCGATATCGATATGAAAACCATTAAAGATCTTGATATGACTGCCGACGATGGAGCCAAGGATCTTGAAAGTCATCTTATGAGCGATGATTTCTTTTCAGTTAATGAATTTCCCCTGGCTCGCTTCGAAATTACTAAGGCCGAAAAAATCAAGGACGCCGTCACCGGCGGTCCAAATTATGACGTGACGGGTGATTTGACTCTCAAGGGAGTTAAGAACAGCCTCACTTTTCCAGCGCTCATTGATTTCAACGACACCGGTCTTGAAGCAAAGGCTAAATTCAAGTTCGATCGCACAAGATGGAATGTCCGCTATAATTCTGGCAAATTTTTCTTTGACATTGGCGATGGTGCAATTTCGGACGCAATAGGATTGGAGATTCATTTATTTACCACTAAGAAGTAACCATTATGAAAAATCTACTCGTTTTATTAAGTGTGATCTGTAGCAGTGTCTATGGTCAGCAGGATAGTGTCTATCGTCAGCCGAATTATGATAAGGGTCGAATTTATATGAGTGTTGATCGAGGCGTCAATTGGACCCGTGCAGACCTGGGGCTGCCGTTAGATGCAGTTGTGAACGCCTGGACTACCACGGATCGGGTAGTGATCGTTGGCACCGAAAAGCACGGAGTATTTATATCCTCCGATCGCATGAAAAGTTGGTATTCATCCAGCAAGGGACTTCCTCAAAATGCGCGTGTCCTTTCCATCGTTCATGCGGGGAACTTCATATTTGTTGGTACTTATTTACACGGGTTGTTTTATTCCGATGATCTCGGAAGCAGCTGGAAGCCGGCAAGTAGAGGACTGACGAATTCAAACATACGGGTGCTCTATCATCTTAATGGAGACCTCTACGCCGGAACAGACAAGGGGCTTTTTATTTCTCACGATGAGGGCACGTCATGGAAACTTTTCTTAAACGGTTTACAAGTCAATTCAATTACCTCGGAAAGGAACGACTTGTTTGTCGCGACGAACAAAGGAGTGCTGCGTACGAATAATCTAGGTATGAATTGGACCTGGGTTTTTTCGCAAGAAGCAATCTTCACAATTACTTCGACCCCAACAGACATATTCATGCTTGACTTTTCTGGGAAAGTTTATAAAGCCGCGATAGAAAATTATGTGTTTATAAAGGCGGACATTTTTTTGCCATTCCACTACACTTTCAGACTAACGCCAGCCGGGCGTCAGTTTTTTACTGCTGACTGGAATAAAGCTCTTAGGGGCATTATCAGCACCAACGAATTTTTTCGAGCAAATGGCATTCCGGAGGACGTACCTATTAAGGACTTGCTTGAAACACCTTATGGAGTGCTTGCCGCGGTTGGGAGCCGTGATGGGTGCTAAGAGATGAATAAAAAAGCCCGGAGAGTTTCCGGGCCTTTTAAAATCTACCTGTGCTTTAATTTTTCTTCGTTACCTCACTGCTTTTGAGATTTGCAGTAAACTTATTGCCGCTTACATTCAGCTCGGCACTGTCGGCGCCAAGGAAGGTGATGCTCCCAGTATAATTGAAATCACCCTTGGACGGCACATTACCTTTTACAACGAACGTACCTGTACCGGCCTGGATCTGATGAGTACCCTTCTTAACAGTTACATCCTTCAACGTGATCTCTATACTGCTGTTTGCAGAATGAGCCTGTTCCTTATTTTCAAATGATCCACTTCTCTTGAACAGTCCGTTGAAAAGAAATTCTTCAGTAGCCGCTTCTAAACCTGTCACGTCCAGTTCCGCGATACCCGAGTGGTCAGCAGCAATCTTTGGCGCATCAAACTCGCCGCTGTAGCTAAGATTTACTGAAACCTCAGAAGGTTCGCTTTCAGTATTACAACTCAACTTAAACTTATAGCTGAAATCATAGCTATAGGTAATGGCGGCACCATCAGGACTAGCGCCGGAAAGATCAAGATTCTGAGAAAGACCACAAGCAGCAACTCTTCCCCCGGCATTATCTTCTAACAAATCCTCCGTGACATCGGCTGCTTTACCAGAAACGAAAGACACTCCCGACGTATTTGCTGCTAACGACGATGAAACAATAACTGCGGCCTCTTCGGATGTGATTGAATTTGCCGGTTCATCATCATCCTGACATCCGACCGCAATTGCAAACATTGATAGGAATACCCATGCTTTGTTTTTCTTCATAATGAGATTTTTAGTTTATCGGGGGTAATAACGTATGGAGTAGGCTAAAATGGTGTGCCCACCTTTAAACAGCGAATTTTTGGCAATGAACCTCTGTATTTCGGGGTCCAATTAATTTGCGATTGGGGGATTTGGTTGGTTTGGTGATTGATGAATGCAGATTTATCGATACCAAGCAACAAACTCTAAATCACTAAGAAGTCAAAAGCAGCGGTTGCAGTTGTAAACGATGTATACCTGAAATAGCTACTGAAAATCTGGTAGCGCTTTTCACAGATTTTAGATCGCAATCAAAATGCGCGAAGCTAAATAATCGTGCTTGTATCAGAATTGTTAAAGCAAGTAACAGAATTGTTATCCGATTTGTGTGTGCCTTCCCGGTCTGTTCAAATGAGACAAATCATGTAACAATTGGAATAGCAAACGCTGCTCAGTTACACTCACCTTTGGATCATTGACTCTCACAAAAGTTTCTCAACTCTAAACATCACAATTATGAAAACGAAAACTAATGTCATCATCTCGATCCTTGTTGTTGCTCTTTTTTTAATAGGATGTGTCGAAGAAGAAATCAGACCAACGCCGCCTTCCGGGTCCGCACAATCGATTGTGACTTTGAAGTCAAATAATGTCCCCATTAAATAAAGTCAAAACATCAAGGTATGAAATCCAGAATGTTCTTGGTGATTGTTCTTATTCTGTCAAGCTCTTTATGGGCTTGTGTTGAAGAGACGGATGAGCCAGCGCCTAAAATTCCTGATCAGGAAGTCCCCGCCTTCGTGAAACACGTCGGCTCGTGATACCCACATAAGTCATTTAGTGATTGAGGGATCGGGTGATTTGGTGTTTACTGATTGATTGTTAGCCAATCAACAAATCACTAAACCTCTTTATTATTAAATAAAAAGTGGGATGTATTGGATTCGAACCAATGACCCCTACCCTGTCAAGGTAGTGCTCTAAACCAGCTGAGCTAACACCCCGATTATATTGTGATCGGGTGATATGGTTATTTGGTGATATGCAACATCGCCAAATAACCATATCAAAAAATCACCCAATAATCTGTGACCCCGGAGAGATTCGAACTCTCGACCCATTGATTAAGAGTCAATTGCTCTACCAGCTGAGCTACGGAGTCGTGCCCCGATTTCCGGGGAATGCAAAGTAAACATTTGAAACCCAATGGGACAAATATTATTTTGACACATGGAAATCGAATTATTTCGATCATAAATATTATGCGCACACCAGAATTTTGGATCGAACACCTTCGCTTGCAGCAGCACCCGGAAGGCGGCTACTACAGGGAAACTTATCGAAGCAGAGAAGAAATTTCGGTAAACGATTTGGCCAACAACTTCAAAGGCTGGCGCAGCGCATCCACTGCGATATATTTTTTATTGACTCAAAAAGACCGCTCATTATTCCACAGAATTAAATCTGATGAACTATGGCATTTTCACTATGGAGGCCCGCTTAATATTTATGTGTTAGGCGAACGGGGTTTGATCAAGTACACGTTAGGGCCCGACGTGGAAAATGGGGAGTCGTTGCAAGTTGCAATTCCGGCAAACCACTGGTTCGGCGCAGCAACTGCTCAGAATGCCACTTATACACTAGCAAGTTGCACGGTAGCACCAGGTTTTGATTTTCAGGATTTTGAAATGGCCGAACGCAAAGACCTTCTGACTGCGTTCCCGAAATATGAGGAGATCATTATAAAGCTTACAAAACAATAGCGGTTACTCGGAAACAACCAGCCGCTTTGAAATCGTTTTATCAGACATTTCAATGATGAAGGAGTACATACCCTTTTGAACTGTTCCGTAGTGAAAATATAATTCGTTGTAACCCGCGCTCAGCTCTGCCGATTGTGAAGCCACTTCACGAGACAATAGATCCACCATCTGAATTCTTATTCTTTGAGCAATTTCGGATGGAATTTTGATGGTGACAATACCTTGCTTGGATGGGTTGGGGTAGACCGAAACTTTATCTTCATACAAATCAAGTTCTACTCCGACCACATGCGAATATTTTGCGGTCAACGTTAAATCATTTTCTGGAACGGTGATGATCAGAGTTTCGTCATCGCTATTGGTCCAATTCAAGAAGTGATAGGTGATGCCATTTTTTTCCTGCGGTGAGACAACTCCGATCGTGCGAATCATACCTTCAACACTAACTACTGAATCCGGCGCCACCAGGGGCTGGCCGTCCAACGTTATCTTTAATCCGGCGGGAGACGTAACGAACCTCAATGTCGATTTCTTTGGATGCACATCAACAGAATCCTTACCAATCAAACCCTGAGAATCGGTCACAGTCAAAATTATCCTGTACCAAACGTGGTCGGATGTTTCTCCCTCATTGGGGACAAGGAACGTTCCCTGCTTCACTCCATTAATGGCTGGCTGATCATGCTTATGGGTATCATGGTGGAAATTAATTTGCCAGCTGAAAGCATTAGCAGGCAACGCTCCGTCTTCCGCATCGGTACCGCTACCTGAAAAATTAATACTTGTGCCTGCAATGTAAGTGGCTCCTGTGCCAGGCAA
>DATHIE010000455.1:0-3790 GCA_035316905.1 Chryseolinea sp.
GCGAAGTTTAAACGTATTGACTGTCTTCTGCCATTTGGCCAGATCGTTATTGAAATAAAAGTCACCGCCAAGCGTGATATCGTTCGTTGAGATCAATTGAGCCAGATCAGCATTTGCCTCATCGAGCCAGTTAAGGACCTGACTATATATTTCTTTTTGCGAATTGTATGTGGGCGCCGGATTTTCAAGACCCTGAAGTGCTTCGCTCAGGGGAAGGTCTCCTACGCGCTGTGTCATGCGTACATAGAAGTATGCCCGAAGAAACTTGCCCAATGCGCTATATGGATTTACATCCGCAGCACCAGATCGCAACGCTTCTTCTTCCATTTTAATGACATTCTTTAAGGTCATAAAATTGAGGGTCGCCGAAGCCCAATACTCATTCGTTCCATAGTAATTGTAGTTACAGCATGAGTATTGGTTTTGGCGATGTTCCAATGACCACGGTCTTTCGAATAAGTCATTCAGAACCTGATTAAGGACAAGAGACGCAGGAGCCGTTGTCGGCCGGTTCTGGTTTTGTTCAAGTTCATCGAAGTCCTTGCACGAGAATACCAGAACGGCTGCGATAATTATTGTTACAATATTATATGATTTCATAAGTATGCGGATTAAAAGGTGAAGTTTAGATTTACACCGTAACGACGCATCGTTGGAGTTTGAAGACTAGAACCCGGTGAGGTATAGTCTGCGTACTGCTCGATATCAAGGTCTGTCTTTTCGGCAAAGTAGAACAGGTTCCTTCCAATGAAAGAGATACTGCCGCGCTTGATAAATGAATTACCCAACAGGCTAGAGGGCAGATTGTAAGTCAATGTGACCTCGCGGAGCTTGGCGAAGCTTCTGCTTATAATATTACTTTCATTCGTATTATAGTAGCGGCTTATCCAATCCTGCAAATAAGTAGGTGTCGTATTCGGCGCAAAAGTTAACTCACTCATGTTGGTGATTTTTCCTTCATTATCAATCACGGGGGTGCCGTTGGTGAGCACTAGGCCAGGTCCGACATAAGACTTCACCCCGATGTAATCCTGGTAGCGGGCTTCGCCCATTTCGCCTTGAACGGTTTCTATATGACGACCACCACGGAACGTCTGCTTCTGGATATAATCCTCGATCACTCCGCCTACACGACCATCGAACAGGAAGCTTAAACTCCAGTTCTTATAACTAACCTTGTTGTTGATGCCCCAGACCCAATCAGGGTTCGCATATCCTAAGAACGTTCTTGCATTACCGTTAATGGATGTCAGCGGAATCGGACGACCATCGCTGGTGTTTACAATTTCACCATCTGGCGTTTTCACAATGCCTGTCCCATAGAATTGATCTATCCTCTCCCCTACCTGACGGAAATTATCGAGGTTCGTAATATTCTTGTCAGGATAGATCTCATCAATGTATTCACGATACGTAGACCAGTTCACCAAAATGTCCCAGCTAAAGCCCTGAGGATTCGAGAATGGCGTTGCTTTAAGCACTACTTCCCACCCTCTGCGTTCGGTCTTGATACCGTTCACGAGGGCGCTGGTATATCCAGACGTTTCCGAAATAGGCAGATTATAAATACCGGGACCGTCAAGACTTTCAAAATAAGTGACGTCGAGTCCTATACGGTTCTGTAAGAATTTAACATCCAGGCCAGTCTCCCATGCGGAGCTGAAACTAGGTTCAAGGTTGCTATTGGTAATAGTGTTTGTATAGCTTGCCGCGGGCTGGAAGTTATAGATAAGGGAAGTATTGTAGACGGGTGAGTTTGAAAAGTTAGGTCCATCATATGGCGTTTCATAAACAGATCCATAGCCCATTGGATTGCCAGTCATAGAAATGGAAGGTATCGGGCCTATGTTCTTTTGTGTGAGTGGTTCGGCGCTACCTACTTTAGCGTAAGAACCTCTCACCGTCAGGTATGAGAAGAGCGAAGGCAATTCGAGAGCTTCTGACAATACCACACTCATAGAAGCGGACGGATAGAAGTATGAATTCTTTGCTTTTGGCAATGCGGAATGTTTGTCTACTCTTCCTGTTAAGGATAGATTGATAAAATCACGGTATGAAAGATCAACATAGCCATATCCGCTAACTACCTGCATCGGAGCATAAAAATTATAGGACTTCACCGGGTTCAGTGAGTTGGCCATATTGTACCATCCTGGCACGTTTAGGTAGTCCGTCGTCGCATAGCTTGACCGGTAGCTGAAGGTTCTGAGGTTACCACCTAAGGACGCGCTGAGGTGAAACGCAGGCGAAATGCCTTTTGAGTACGTCAACATGAAGTCTGTGTTGTTCTCCATGAGGGTACGCTTATCCTCGCGGTAGTCGCCTTTAGCCTGTTCCCGGCCATAACTTGTTGCTGAGTATGGAAACTTCTCGCTGCGATAGAGATTGTAGGAATTGATCTGAGTTCTTCCCATTAACTCCAGGTCATTCGTGATCTGGTATTTCAACTTCATATATCCATAGATATCAGTCTTGTGGTGACCTCTTAACCATTCTTCCGCCATGAACCATGGATTGTTATATCGCGTGTAGTCAGCATATATTTGCTGAATACCTTCTTTGCCTTTTTGCCAATAATTTTTCATGTCATCAACACTCCAGTCAGAGCCACCCCAGATGGTCATATTATAAATAAGACTATTTGGCCCATAGGAAACATCCGGAATGTTATCGGTATACTGGTAGTTATAGTTTACGTTGGATTCAAAACGAACTTTTGGCGAGAGATCAATACCGGCTGAGATATTGAAGTTATTCGAATTGAGCTGTGTATTCGGCACAATTCCCTGCTGATAATTGTAAGTCGTCGAGAAACGTAAATCATACTTTTCACCAGACGCTGCCACTGCGATACTGTTTGATGTCGTTACCCCGGGACGTAAGAATCGATCCAGGTTGTCTGTTCCCCTTGCCGTCCACGGCGTGGGCTTCACATGACCTGTAAAAGTCGTACCACTGGGAAACGTGGTTGTATATTCCGTGTTGGGAGTCACTTCTCCGTCGTATTGAGGGATAAGTTGTCCTTCGAATGGCGGCCCCCATATATCATAGTCAGAATCATAGAGCCCGCCACCTTTACCATCAGCAAACCCATAGCGACCATGATCACCAGGGCCGTATTCATCCTGTACTTTTGGTACCGCAATGAACCCATCCTCCATCATAGTCGACGAATTGAAATCAAAAGACAATCCGCGAGCATCTCTTGTCCCACGCTTTGTTGTGATTTGAATAGCTCCATATTGTCCACGTGAACCGTACAACGCGGATGCTGTTGGACCTTTCAATACTGTGATCGATTCCACATCATCGGGACTGATGTTCCAGGTATCTGACTGAATGGGCACACCATCGACAACAAAGAGAGGGTCTTTTCCACGAAGGTAGAGCTTTGGTTTACCTAAGAGTTCGGGTGTCCCGGCTACGGTAAGGCCGGCAATTTTTCCAGCGAGATTATTTACAGGGTTTGGGTCACGGGCCTTGATTAGGTCGGATCCCTTCACATCCTGCACAGCATATCCCAGTTTTGATTTATCCTTTTCGATACCGAGCGCCGTTACAACTACTTCCGCGAGTTGTTTCGCGTCCGTAGCCAACACAACACTCACAGCGGTGCGACCACCGAGGGCAATTTCCTGAGCCTGGTAGCCAACAAAGGAAAAGATGAGTGTTGCCTCGAGATTAGGTACGTTGATAGTATAGTTTCCGTTTGCATCACTGATAGTTCCATCAGTAGTGCCTTTAACCAGGATGTTCACTCCTGGCAGTGAGGTGGCATCCTCGCCGGAAG
>DATHIE010000456.1:0-10832 GCA_035316905.1 Chryseolinea sp.
TGAAGTGTGAAGAATTCCGGGCCGGAGAAAAAATAGGAGAGGTGCGCCGGGATTTTCAGATGCTCGTGGTGGATGTCTGCCCCCAGGCCGAACCGCCTCAAATCCTTGGAAAAAAACTTACCGATGCAAGCTTTACGTTTGATGAGACGATGAGTGTAACCTTCAGTAATACCGTTGCCGATGGTGACAGGTGTATTGAGGTTCAGGTATCCGATCCTGATGCTTTAAAATTAGAAGATAACTTTCTGGAGAAGATCAGGATCAAGGCCATTCCTATCGGTTTCAAAAAAGATGTGAGAGGCGTATTGCCAGACGTAGTGTCTGCAACTCTCGTGAATGGCAGCACAAAAAATTTCCAGATTTGTTTTGACCAGTGCCCTTATATCAATGGACCGTTCGTGGTTGGTATTGTTGCATACGATGATGCCTGCAGCCTTCCCTTGTTCGATACACTAAAAGTAACAGTCAACATTCAACCGCCGGCAAACACCAACGCATATTTCACTACGCCAAATGTGGATGAGCTGTTAAATGAGGGAACCAAAAAGACATGGCCGATTGCCGGGATGGATAACGATGGAGATCAATTGATCGTCGGCGTGATCGTAAATGGTTTTAAGGCGGAAGATGTGGGCATGAAGATCGTGCAGGTAAAAAACGAAAACGGACAATACGAAGGTTATCTTGAATGGGACACGCGCTGCGACGTTTTTGACTTCAGCAGGAAAACAGAGTTTGATATCCAGATCCTTCTCGAAGATGTTGATGAATGTAATGTTTCAAGTCCGGATATAATGACATTTAAGTTACGGGTGAAACTTCCTGGAAATGGTGATCCGGTTATCGATTCGAATCTTACTGCTGATCCATTTGAACGGACGGTTGATGGTTTGAAGCGAAAGATCAATGAGTCGCTGGCGTTTAATGTGACGGGAAAGGATCCCGACATAGATTACCTTGTCCTTGGCGTACGAGGCATTGGCTTTAACATTCAGGATTACGATGTGAGTTTTCCAACGGCCACTGGCAATGGAAGCATCATGTCGCCATTTAAATGGAATATCTTTTGTGACAATGTGGACCTGGAGGAGAAAGATGAATTTACTTTTGAGTTCATTGTTGTTGACAATGCAAATAAATGCAGGCTTTATAAAGCAGATACCCTGGATGTTACAGTTAAACTTTATCCACCTGACAATCATGGCCCGGACCTTTTGGTCGCGAACCTTAACCCTGCGATTCAAATGACCAACAATGACATTTCCATTGAGCTTGGGCAACAAATCACGTTAGGGCTATCTGGTAATGATTCGGACGTCGCTCCTCAGGCTGATTGGCTACGACTTAACCTGATCGACATTAAGGGAACAGCTGAACCTGAAGGCTATATTTTTGCACCTGCCGAAGGGCGGGGAACCGTGTCCACGACGTTCACATGGAAGCCGGAATGTTCATTGTTTGCCAACATCACCGACGTAAATTCGGAGTATGAGAACAGATTTACTTTCACTTTCAATGTTGTTGATGATCGTTGCTGGAATCAAAAAGGAGATACCATCGCTGTTGATATTACTGTGAAGGATGTTGACCGTAACGATGATGATTTTATGCCACCCAATATAATTACTCCCAATGGCGATCGGCTAAACGATTTCTTTGCTATGGTCAAGCAAGATGAAACGACCGGCGAGTTGGTGAATATTTTGCCGAAGGATAATTGTACTGGACACTTCGAGGGTATATCGATTTATAACCGGTGGGGTAAGCAGGTTTATAAGAGCACGGACCGCGATTTCAAATGGTATGCTGATGGTGAATCTTCGGGAGAATACTATTATTTAATCAAGTATTCGGATACGGAATATAAGGGGATTATATCGGTGGCATTTTTTGATTCGCAGACGGTTAGATGAGAGTTATGGGGTTATGAGTTATGAGTTATGAGTTGGGGTGTGAGTGTGGGTGGTGTGGTGAGTTCACATCGAGATTTTTCCTTCCACTCCTTCCTGAAATGTTTTGCCGGTTAGAGCAGATGCTGCGATCTTAATGAGGGAGACTAGCTTTCCACTTTTGGTGTCCCAATAAAATCCTTGTTCCGGCTCAAATTTTATGACGGTAATTCTCGGATCGTCTTTTCCCTCGGGAAACCATGCTTTGGCAATGTCATTCCACAAGTCTTCAATCCTTTGTTGATCGCGTGAAAAGGTAGCATAGCCGTAGATGGACAGGAATTCGTATTTCGACGTATTACAAATGAACAATTGCACTCTCGGGTCGGCTGCAATTTCGCGATTCTTGTCGCTATCACTCGCACTCAAGAACCAGAAGTGACCGTTGTCACTTACTTCCTGTATCGCCATCGGCCTCGTCGTTAGCGGAAGGCTTGTCAATCGTGTTGTAAAGAGACAGGTGGATTCATGATTCGCAAGCTCCTGGAATTTGGCAATCGCCTCTTTTTGCGAAAGATTTTTTATTTCTGATGCAGTATTTTTCATGATCGTTTTTTTTGGAGATGGAATCAATTCCTGTTCCATATGGATAGAATCCTATAACGGTTACATTTTGTGCCCTTTCCGATCGAGACGGCGATCTTTCTTAAGCAAAATAGTAAGACTCATAACCATAGCTGTAGACATAATTACTCGCGTATGGAATTGATTGCGCTATTAAGTGGAAATTCAAATATCTTGCCCTAAAATCAATGGAAAGGTTCGCTGTCGACTTTGTCATACTGCCACCCGCTCCAGTTACAGATGTAGCTATTTCGTTAAACAAGCGACTTTGTAATGCCGACATTGTACTGGATGAAGAAAATTGCTTTCCCCATCTTTCCCTCTTAATGGGTTGTCTAAGGCTTGAAGACCTCGCACGCGCACAGTCGATATTGAAGACCATCGGATCGCAGCACAAAAAAATGAAGCTCAATATTCCGGGTATCCGTACCGTTGGTGCCACTGTGGGGGATGTAATAGCGCTCGACATTGAACCGAATAACGAGCTACAGGCTTTGCACGAATGCGTCGTAAATGCTTTTGCTTCTTTGTTGTCGACTGACGCGACTGGTGCTGACGTTCTGGGCAACTCGTCGGCGAATGACTCCGCGTTAGTTTGGATCAACAGTTTCATTCAACAATCCTCTTTCGATAATTTCTGGCCGCACATTACCGCTGGCTACCTTAAGGCGGGCGTAAGTTCGGAGGCGATCGAACCATTTTCTTTTACGGCTTCGCGGCTTGCGATTTGCCACCTCGGCAATTATTGCACCTGCAGGAAAATATTGAGTGAAGCTTCACTGGCTGGCTAACCACCGCCTTCCGGACCAGAAATTTGTGTCATCGCTCACGGGATTTATTTAAAGCTAGCTTGATGTTTTCTACGAGTATATTGTCCCGATGGGACAAATAACACAAAACACGGTGCACCAAAAAACGAGTCCCGGTAGGGACGTAATATTGGTAGCTAAATTAAAAGCGTGGAAACAAATCCCGTAGGGATGGCACAATGAAGGATGTGAGACGAATCCCTTTAGAAACATCATTAACGATGCACGCCAGTCACAAAGGCCGTGCGTTTAGACCACGTTGATCAGATGTTATAATTTTTTTCGAGCCATCATTATTGTCTTCGCGGCTTCGGATAGGTCAAGCAGGGCGCTGAACAGATCGTCTGGTGTACCAACATCATGAACAAATCCGGAATCAAATGTTACATAATCCATTGCCATACCGCTTTCCAGCGCCGCCTGGAAGATGTGGTTCATGGTATATTCTTTACCATTTGATGCCGTCAGCTTGTTATCCTTTACGGCGGAAACGAGAAAGTCATGCATAAACGCTGAGAAGTCCGGCGTCCAAAGCGCGATGGACCAGCCTATCCGTTGTGTAGCTTTCGATGGATCCTCAAGGGAGATCGTTTTTATTTTTCCAACGTTGTCAAAGGCAAGAATGTCGGTCCAGCGTTGATCCTGACGGATGGGAAATATTCCGAGCACGACATCGGCATTTGTAGCCTTTTGTTTGTCGGCGAGTTGTTTGAATCCGTCTTCAGGAGAAAATAAAATATCAGGATAACCAAAAGCTACAAGATTATTTCGAGTGAATGGAAAAGCCTGGTCAAGCGTAAATGGATGTCCGTGAGGAAGGTTCATCATTAGGTAAGCAATATCCATATCCACGACTTCGCCGTCGCCATAATATTGTGGGATATCCCATTTACCTTTTCTCAGGATCAAATAACATTTCCTAATGCCGGCGGCCTTGTACTTTTCAAGCAAGTATTGGCTGACAACTTTGGGTTTGACGTGATCTTTCTTATCGACATGCCAGCCAATTGGAAAAAGCTCTTTGCTGCAAGGCAGATGGGCAAGTCTAGTTGCCTGACCTCCTGCAGGGATCACTCCCACAATTTCGCGCACTGATGACATTGTCAAAAAGTTTTAGTTGAACATCTCCGGCAGTAAATCTAAAGAGTTAAAGAAACAAACTAAAGTATAACTGCGACTTCAATCTCAGTCAGCTAGCGATTGTGCGAGAGGAGTTAAATGTGACTAAAGAAGTGGAAACTGAGTTGGCTATTCGGGCTTCAGCCTGCTTTGCCACTCTTCTTGTTTTTCCCAGTTAATAACAGGACCGGTCTTTTGCGTTAGCTTCCCTGCCTTGTCCAGCCATCCTTCCCAGTAGTAATAAGTAGGATCCTTGCCTTCGGGTGGTTTTTGAGTGACCACGTGGCCCCGTAAAGCAATACGTCCATCAGTGAGCGCGCGAATATAAGAGACCGTAGGATTGTTCACCAGGTAACAGGAGCCGATGAATTTGTCCCACATAATTGCTCCGGATTTATTCAAGCACACGACGCGTTCACATCCTCCGCGGTATTTTGTTTCATCGTATGTAAGCATAAACAAGTAGTAGTTTCCATTCTTGTCCTGTGCTACACTTTGTGCTTCGGTCTCATTACCCTTAGGTGTGATTATTCGCTTGAGCTGTTCTTTCCCATCCTTGTTCAGCTTAACGAGCATAATGCCTTCATCACCGTTGCCGAACGCTGCGCCTCCACCGTCCGACGTGAGGATCAATGGAGCGCCGTAACCGTTGTGACCAATAAACTGTTCATGATAACTGTAAGTTCCGATGTGATATTTTCTTACGGTCTTTTCCTGTACGGTGTCAACGGTTAATTGTCCGTACGTCGCGCTGCTAAGAAACAAGGTGATGAATGTTAAGTATCTCATATTATTGGAGTGTCATGTGCCGCCTCTTAATTCTCAGGTTTTTCGAATCCATAATCGCGTTCCACTTTACAGATTCTTGTTACAAACGACTCGTACCATTTTTCCTTTCCAGTCTTCTGTGCGATGAGGTGCTCGCTATTTGCTTTCCAGTTCTTTATTGAGTCCAGATCTTTCCAATATGAAACCGTAATTCCAACTCCGTCGCGTGCGCTTTCATGCCCGAGATATCCGGGTTGTTGACGCGCAAGCTCGACCATCCGTTCGGACATTCTTCCGTACCCGTTATCGCCTTCTGTTCGGAGAGACGTAAAGATCACTGCGTAGTAGGGTGCCGGTGGTGTTTTTGCTATGCTCATAGGCCAAAGAATTTACTTCTAGTTCGTGACAGAAACATGAATGTGAATTACTTTCCAATTTCCATTTTCTTTCACCAGTACATCTGTTTCCTTTAAGTTAGCGGTTTTTTCATTATCTCCATCTCCATACGTCCCTCGGTTGTGATACGTAACGATCGCTGTATTGCCAATTATTTGAACCTTTGGTTGAAGCTCTTGAAAATATCCTACGCGCGTCCAACCTTTTTTCAGGGAATATTCAAACTCTTCGCGATCATCTTGCTTCCCTTCCACGCGGTATGGACTCGTCGGCAGGAAAAGAGTGATCTCATCATGGATAAATTGAAAATAGGTCCCGGGATCATTAGCCGCGAATGCAGTATTCCACTTTTTTATAGTCGCTAACACATCAAGCTGTTCTGTTTCAATGTTTCGTTGTTTGTTGGTCTGACTATAGCCCAGCAATGGCATGAATACCATAATTGTAATTAACTGTCTCATATGTTGTCGTTTTTTGACACAATTAATACACGCAATAAAAAATGCAGCTTAGATTTCTTGCTCTTTTTTGAACAACCTGAGTGCGCAGCTATGCCAGGTCTTCGGAGGTGAAATTCTGAATGACGTAGGCGTCATACCGACCTTCTTTTTAAATAGAGTAACAAAATAGTCGGCATTTGGGAACCCGGAAGCGTAGCTTATATCAGACACATTGAGTCTGGAATCCAGGAGAAGCCTGCACGCTTTGTACAGGCGGATTTCTCGGAGGAATTGATGCGGGGAGTAGTTCGTGTTTCTTTTGAAAACCCGGCTGAAGTGAAATGGGCTTACGTGTGATGCCTTTGCGATGTCTTCAATTGAAAGATCATCGGGATGGTTCTGCAGTATAAAATGTTTAGCGCGGTCGATCGAATCGTGTAAAGCAGGACCGCTGGAACGGACCGGACAATGGGCGCCAAGGACGGACGTAATTAGTTCGACAATGGTATTTTGAAACTCCAGAGAGGAGAGAATGTCACTTGTGCCGCGTTGAAGATTCCAGATTATGAAATGTTTAGAGGGATCATTCCTGAGGAGTAGGGAAGCCCGATCTTTATCTCTAAGAAAATCTATTACCAGTGGTGAAAATTCTTTTGAGAGTTCCTCAAGAACATTTTCATCGAATTCAATGTAAAAGCAATCGTCGTGAATATAATGTTCGTGGATAGCCTGGAAGTCGAAGCCTGGTTTTTTGAAAAGGATCAATTCGCTGGTCAGAAAATCCGACTGACGAAAGGTTGAATGACGGAAGCTGCCCTTTAACAAGAATATGATTGTGTATACACGTGCATGTTCAATGCCGGATCGCGTCCCGGCACAGGCATGACATTTATAATTGCCAACCTTAATCCCGCTAAATCTTTGGAGGGTTATGTCGGTGGCTTGCATAAAAGGGATACTTATATACGAGGCGAAAGATCACTAGCAATAACCAGGCTTCAACTTATCAATCAAAGTACTAATGCGATTGGAGCGTGTCAATAACTCACCCGCACCGCACGTCCTTCGCCTGTTTGTTCACCTTTATTGTTAAAAAGGGTGAATGACACAGTATCCGCGCACCATGATTTAACCTTCCACGAAAACGACGTACCAATATCCTTAGGGTTGGTGGAGAAACGATAGGTGTGCGTGATATTATCTCCATCTATAATATACGTGCCTGCCTGTCCGGTCAATGGACTTGATCCGTTGGATGGTCCAACTGAAAACACAAATTGTCCGTTGTGTAACGAGGTTTGACCTGTCAATGGCGGAAGGTTTACATACTCGCCATCAACGCCGCTTGCTCGTTGTGCATTCACGTCAAAATCTGACGCGGCCCACTCCTCGCCAATCTTTCCATCATCCGTTATTCGTGCAACAATGAACTCCTGCCAATTCACGGTCTTACCTGTAGCTTTGTATCCCATGAAGTCACCTTGTTGAGTGCCTTTATGAGTGCGCCTCCAGGAAACCATATTGCCTTCGGCGATCACGTGGTCGACTGTGTATTCGAGATCAGGAAACGCTTTCTTCAGGTCGGCTACAAACGTCTTGATAAGGACAGGACCTTTTTCGCTGAAACCTGGAATGGTGTACCCGGCATCTATTATTTCGTCTGCATAGGATACATTTCCTTTACCAATCAACTCATCGTTGGCCTTTATTATCAAGGCTTTGTTGCGTTCCTGCAAGTCAGAGGATCGATTACATGACATTAGTGTTAGAACAACCATCCCTGGGATGATGAACTGAAAATAACGCTTAGCGCTAAACATATGTTTATTGAATTGGGGGTATTATCAATTTACACGAATTACAGAAACCAAACAGAACAAGGTTCAATTTTTCATATACATTGGGTTAATGTGTGCCGGAATTTGTAGCGATGATCGTAAATTTGATTCATGATCAATGAATTATATGCTACATGAATCAGATCCCCGGTCAAAGTCAAGATCGTTGACAGACTGGTTTAAAGGCAAGCCAACCGAGATCCGGAATAACTTTGATCACTTTGTTAAACAGTACAAGGCCATAGCCGATATATCCGTTCGTGGTGCAAAGAATATGATCGTGATAAGCACAAAGCGGAAGGGAATTGCTTATGTCGTACCGCGTAAGAGTTTTATAGATATTGTCTTTCCATTTGAGCGTGCTTACCCGGATACGCTTTGTTTTCACAAGGTCGTGCAAAGCCCCGCGGGCAAGAAAGAATTCAACCATTACTTCCGAATGCTGGCAAAAGAAGATGTGAATGTTGAGGTCAAAGGATTTATGAGAGAGGCCTACGTTATGGGATCATGATGGCATTGGTAATCAGTCAATAGCTGTACATGTGCATAGCAGGTGCCGATAAACTTTTTGGGTATCTCATTTGCAACTGTATAGAAGGGTCGTGTTTCTAGGTCCACCGAACGCACCAGTTTCCGCAACCGACAGCGGATATCCTAACTTGTTATATGTAAATGTATACTCACGGGTTTCTGTGCCACCCCCAGCCAACCACAGCTTGACTTTTTTGACATTATGTGGTCCCGGCAATGGCAGGTTGAGTGTTACAATTTCGATTATAGGTACCCCCACCACAACTAAGTGGCTGAAAAATGAGGACTGAGGTGCCTTCTGATCATCGAATTCCAGGACCTGGCTCGAAGGTTTTTCAAAAATTGATCCGTCGCTGTAATACCTGTTGATCAAATAACCCTCGTCGTTGTATTCGTACCGTCTATAAAAGTTCTCACCATAGATGGTTGAATCCATCTGACCTTTTTCGTTGTATGTATAAACGATATCGTACATCTTGGAAAAATTTTCTTCCACTTTTTTTCTGGAAAAGATAGAACCTGCGACGACTTTATTGCCGGTGCCGTATTCATATGCTATGTAGCCCAACGGTTGTGAGATCTTAATGACGTTATCATTTTCGTTGTATTCGATGGTGCTTATAACACTATCGGCGTTCGATACCCGGGAAATATGTTTGATTGGAAGACCATCGGCATTGTACTCAAATCGTATGTATCCTTCAGCTCCATTGATCCTTGTTATCAAGCATGATGTCCAATCCTCTATTGGATCGGGTTCGTTTGGCTCGACATTCTCGTCACCATCACAGGCTATGAAAAAAAGGAGAATGATAAAAAGATATTTTGGCAGGTATTCTCTAAAAAAATGGCTGTACATAACGGATAAAGTTGTTGCGCCTTTAGATACGCAAGGTGCAGTACCTGTAACCCCAAATGTACGAAATCCACGAAAAACCTGCCATTTTTCGTCAGGATCTAATCAATAAGAACTAACTCCATCAGTGCCCTCTTTTAAGGTTGTCAGGAAGTAGAAGAGACATATCCTTGCTGATAAGGATATCTAATCGTGTTGAATTCTACTCACTGTTGGAAATTCGCCGGCTAATCGTTTTTGCTCTGCTTCCTTGGACAGCTTTCCTGTCTCATCCGTTAGTTTCTCTACAAGCTTCTTGAACTCAACATCGTCACGGAGGTCTTCAAACAATGGGTCTTTGTTAATCCAGAGCTGCATACCCCAACGAGGTTCCCACTCTTTTAAAGCTGCTACAGCCTTGGACTTGTCGCCCTGAAAAGCGAATATTTTTGCCCGAATATATGGCCATTCGGGCCAGTCATTTCCCGGGAGCGCCCTCACTTCTCGAAAAATACTGGCCGCCTCCAGATCTTTGCCTAGTTTTTTTAGCACATAGGCGAATGACATTTTCTCATTGACAGTAAAAAAGTTGATACTATGCGGCCGAGAAAATACTTGCCGGTACGTTTTCTCTGCGTTTCTGTAATCGTTCTTGAATAAATAGTAAGTGCCGAGTAGTAATTCATCGCCTTCTTTGCGGATAGATATTGATCGGTTCAAAGTTTGAAGCATTCCGTCATAATTTCCTCCATGTAGTTGGATATAAGCCAATTGATAAATGAACCCTAGATTATCTGGCTCATAGGATAAAGCGCTCTCCACGAAGCGTTCGGCAAGAACGAGTTCGCCAATATTCAAATAGGAAAAACCTGTTTCCTGAAGTAGCCACGGATAATATTCTGTTCTTTCCTTCTTAAAGGCAACATTATAACATGACAGCGCCTTTAAGTGATCTCCTTTTCCGGAGTAAGCCCTGCCAAGTGACAGTAAAAAGTTCTGCAGCGAATCCAGTTCAATCGCTTTTTGAATATATTGAATAGCTTTATCATACTCTTGTGAATTATACAAAGCGTGTAATCCCAGGGCTTCATACGCATCAGGGAGGTCGGGATCGAGTTTGATGGCGGTATTGATCAGTAGCAACACAGAATCGCTAGAAATAAGGCCGGCGCCATTGGCCAATCCCAAATAAGCCAACGCGAAACCAGGGTCTTTTTCAATCGCTCTATTATAAAAATTCATTGCAACTTTTTCGTCGCCCGGTTTCCCCTGCCTCCAATAATTTCGCAGATACTCTTTTCCTCGCAAGTATAAATCCCAGGCTTCAGCACTATTTGTTGGGACTTCTTGTACTTTTTTCTTTTGAGGGCCCGCAAGTTTGATATTCAACTCGGACGTTATGTTCAATGCAATCTCACTTTGGATCTTGAAAATGTTGTCAAATTTTTCATTGTACTCCTTAAACCAGATATGTTCGTCTGTTTTTGCGTTGATGAGTTGAACAATGATCCGAATATCGTTCTTGTATTTTTGAGCGCTTCCCTCCAAAATATATCGAACACCTAATTCTGTCCCTATTTCCG
>DATHIE010000457.1:0-8515 GCA_035316905.1 Chryseolinea sp.
ATACTGCAGATTATAATGAAGTGAAAAAATTAGGATGTACAGCTTGTCCCGATAGAACACCGGAGCAAACTGAAATCGGTGCCTTTTGGAAAGAAAACCCTTCAGGTTTAATGAATAGACTAGCACGTTCGATCGCCACGAAGAACAAACTGAATGGCTGGGAAACAGCAAGGCTACAGGCCTTGATCCATATGGCACAATTTGATACTAATATCGCATCCTTCGAAGCTAAATATTTTTATAATTATTGGTTGCCTGTTACCGCTATACGGGCTGGGGACACTGACGGAAATGACAATACCCAGGGAGATGCAACCTGGACTCCAAGATTTGCCCCACCCCCAACACCTGACCATACATCTACCCCTGCGGCTGCATTGAGTTCAAGTTGCGAAATGTTTAAACTTTTTTTTGCTAAGGATAACATACCCTTTACCCTTACCAATCCATTTGATACACCTGGAATCGAAAGAAGTTATACCAGTTTCTCATCGGCCTCACGCGAAGGCGTCCTGGCAAGGATTTATATCGGATCCCATTTTAGAAACTCCTGCATTGAAGGAGAAAAGCAAGGACGAAAGATTGGAAAATATGTATTTGAAAATAATCTGGAGGAGATAGCCTACCCGTTTTAAAGGCAGATTGAATTAAAGCGAAAATACTCCTCCTTTTTATGTAGAACCTTATGGACTTGGCCTTCTGGGCTTTACCTATAATTTTTAACAATGTCTTGCAAAACGGTTAATTAAGTTGTGTGCTAAAAATGAACCTGGGCCTTTTGGCCCAGGTCATTATTCAAAAACTAGAACAAGTTAATCAGATGTTTGCCAATTCATTTATCAATACGTTCTCGGATTGCCGATACCAAATTGTAATCCCGCCGAAACTGCAAATGACTTGTTATTTATATCGTCATTGTTTTTGCTGATGTCTGAAATACCATGTGTATAGCGGCCATCAAGCACGAAGTAAGTTTCATTGTGTATGCGGAAACTACAACCAAGTCCTCCGGTAAGTCCGAAGTCAAAAGTATTGAACGAGTTCTTGAAAGAATCTAACTTTTCGGTATCTCCACCAACTTTGTTTTTCGCTCCAGCAAGAAACGCGAATGAAGGACCGAAGAAAATATTCGGTCTTACATTGCCTTCCTTATTCAGGAAAAAGCGACCTATCACCGGAACTTCAACGTACTGGAGAGTTTGTTTCATGTTCTGAGAACTGAACTCCGCCCCTTTTTCATAATAAAGGAGCTTAGTCGTGATGCCGAAAGTATTGACAATACTGTAGGTGAGGAAAAGGCCGGCACCCAAACCAGGTTTCGCTTCGCTACTAGCCCCATCGTTACCATAGCTTGAAATTGTAATACCTGCCTCTGGCCCAAAGCTCCACACCTTCGCCGTTTGGGCCTGTGTCATTGATGGCAACATTAATGCGAATACCGCGACCAATGAAGTCAGTAAAAAATTTTGTTTTTTCATAGTAATAACATTTTACGTATGCAGGACAAATTTTGAACCCACCTAAAGACCGCCTGGGCTACAGTTTTAATGAATATTTGCGGTTTTTCATGTGGATTATTGTTCACATGGGTATACACATGTGGCTGTGGATAATGATGCAATCTTTTCCCCGCTATCTCATTTTTAAAAGGTCACCTTTTGTGCGTGGGGGATATTTAAGCAATAAAAATGTTATGGAAAATCAGGATGCTAGCTCGCAGGCGGCCGTGAATGAAATCTATAATTACGCTGCTAACCTGTTGGTTAATGAAAAGAAAAGCTCAAAGGATGTACAAACTGCACTGGTTGGAAAAGGCTTGAGTGAAAGCGCTGCTTTAACAATCGTGTACAACCTTGAGGTTGAAATCAAAAACGCGAAAAAGGAAGCTGGCAAAAAAGATATGCTTTATGGTGCGTTGTGGTGTGTTGGCGGAGCCGTTGCTACTGTTGCAAATATCGGTTTTATATTTTGGGGCGCGATCCTTTTCGGCGGTATCCAGTTCATCAAGGGTGCTGTAAATTTTTTCAGCGAAGGTTAACGCATTGGTCTGGGATTAAGCGGATGGTTATGCGTCGTTGTACGAACCGGCGATGCTAATCCTTTTAGTTAATTGCGTGTTTGATCAGGGTTTCTTTGCTGGCGTAATTCGCAATATCATATCCGGCGTGTTTAACAACACATAAATGGCGCCTTCAGGTCCGATTTTTAAGTCGCGAACACGTCCAAATCCTTTCATCACGATCTCCTCTTCGACGACTTTGTTGTTACTGATGACTAGTCTTCGGATTTCTTCAAAGGCCAAACTTCCTACCAACAAATTGTTCTTCCAGGATTGAAATAGATTTCCTGTAACAAATTCCGCGGGACATACGCCGATTGAGGGTGTCCACTGTGTGACTGGTGGGTCCATTCCTTCCCTGATTTTTTCGGTCGAAACGATTGAACCGTCGTAATCTACTCCATAAGTAACAAGCGGCCATCCATAGTTCGCTCCCTTTTTCAGGATATTTAGTTCATCTCCTCCCATAGGACCATGTTCCGTAGCCCATATCTCTCCCGTTACAGGATGCAGAGTAATTCCCTGAACGTTACGATTGCCAATCGAGAATATCGCTTGCAAAGCATCCTTCCTGCCAGCATAAGGGTTGTCTTTTGGTATTGATCCGTCGGCGTTGATCCTGAAAACTTTTCCCGTTGGCTTTCCCGGATTCTGCGAGTCGTTGCCTCGGGCCATATCGCCGATGGAGAACAGTAAGGTACCATCTCTATCAAACAACAGGCGGCTACCCCAACGGTTGCCTCCTGGTATCTTTAGGGAATCAGGTACCTCAAATAATGTTTGTTCTTCCGTCCATTGATGATCTTTGATCTTTCCACGCATTACTTTAGTCATACCGGCGACTTTTTCGTCCGCGGTATCGCCCTTGGTGTGGCTGTATGCAAAATAGATCCATCCATTTTTTGGGTAGGAGGGGTCCAGGGCTATATCCATATAACCTCCTGTGTTGTGAACGAAAGCTGTCGGTAATCCTGTGATTGGCTCGGAGTCGAGTTTGCCATTGATCAGCCAACGAATCGATCCCTTTCGTTCTGTAATGAGAGCTTTCTCTTTGTCCACGAATTCAATCCCCCACGGCACGTGAATTCCATTGGAAACTAATTTTTCGACCTTAAGAGTATAATGTTTCGTAGTTAACGTTTCGGGTATTGGACGAAGGGCAGTGGGTGGTACTTCCTGTGACTTTACGATAAAATCCGCGACAGCGTTGATGTCCTCGTTTTTAAGGACCGTTCCCCAGGCAATCATTTCCGTACCTTGGATTCCGAATTTAATGTTTCGATAAATAGCACCTTTAGCACGGCCGTACTTCCAGTCGGTTTTGATCAACTTTGATGCTGTGCCTCCCTGCATTTGCGCGCCATGACAACCGCTGCAGTAGGTCTTATACGTCAACTCTCCACTTTGTCCGAAAATACTTTGAAATGAAACGATGAAAAGAAGACAGGCGGTATAAACTCCTTTCATAAAACAGACAGGTTATATACCGAATGTCTGAAAAAAAACTCAAAGACTGAATTTGGCTAGACGAATTTTAGAGGTGTCGTCCCGGAATAGAAAAGAAAAGCCGGGCAAGTTCCCGGCTTCTCCTGATGAATTGTCTAATTATCGCTCAACGGTTTTCCACTTGCATCAAAACGATACATTTTTGTTTTGTTTGTTGCTGCATCTTTTATCTCCACAACATAAGTATCTTTTGCTTTGTTAGTATAGAGAGTTCCAGTCTCCCATCCCTTGTATTGTGCATCCTGAAGGGTAGCCTTGAGGCCTGTTGGAATTTCGCTGGATTTGATCACTGTCATATCCTGGCGATAGTTTTGGCTTTGCGAAACGCCTGTGGTATCCTTTTTCTGTGGATCCTGGGCTTGCACTGCAACAGCACTTAAACAAAAGATTGCTGATGCAATAAGTAATACTAGTTTTTTCATGATCTGAATTTTTATTGATGTTGTTATAAATATTTACCATGACCTAACCTGCAATTTTGCTTCCACGCTCCGCTCAAATACGGAAAGGGTGCAAATAGTTGTTTTTGAGGAATATAATCTAAAGTTGATCGCATGCATGTACTGAGATTCTCCCCAACAAGAAACGATTTGTGTAGTCTATTCCACGATTGAACTGAGCCATTGACCATGAAGGATAATTATTAAATAGCCGACACGTTGCACCACAATGTCCACCACATGGTTTGTCAACTCACTTCTCGGTAAATCCAGACGTTCTTGGGTATAATTTTCCCCAGACATTGGAGGACTCGGTTTCGGCTGCATACTGGCATAGTTTATGGGCTCAATCTAAAACATACCATAGCTATGAACATCAAGAGAATATTCGGATCGATCCTGACAATTCTGGGAATTGTCGGACTTGTTTACGGTGCAATACTTTTTGTAAATAATACTGGAGGCAATCGGGACGTAAGGGCCTTGATCATCTACGGCCTCCTTGGATTGATCTTTCTGACCTCAGGATTAAGCCTTGTTCGAACAACGAAAGACGAAGGGTAGGGGCAATGAGCAATGAGCATTGATCAGTGATCAATGAATGCTTTAAATAGAAGGAGTTCATCTAATTGATTATTCTCCCCTTTTAGGGGGCCGGGGGCGCTACCAACGGTCGTCTCGCAAAGATCAAGGGTGGGGTCAAAGCAATGATCAATGAATTCAATCCTCTCTTTGCTTTCGCTACTCATTGATCATTTGTTTGACCCCTATACCCTATACCTTATACCGTATACTCTTACCTACTTCCATCCTTGTCCAATTCCTCAAGCATGGCTTCATATTTCGACTTCAGCGCCGAGTCTGTCGTCAGGGCTCTTTTGATCTTGTTGTAAGACGCCGCTCCGACATAGTCCTTGGCAAGAGTCTTAAAGGTGTTGTTTATCTCCGCAATGCCTTCATTCTTCTTTTCAGCAACCTTCCTCAGGAGTGCAATCTCTTCGGGTGTTGCTTTAACAAGAGCGAGTTTTGCCGTATCATCGGCAAACGTTGAAAGCTCATTGTATCGGGCAATGGTCATTTTTCCCTCACCCTGAACGATGGCGCCGATCTCCTCACTCAGCGTTTCCTTCATATCGTTGATGGAATCCATTGCGACTGCATACTTTTTCAGTTCCTCGTCTGTTACTTGCTGTTGTTGGGTTGAAACTTTTTCCTGTGCTTCTTGTCCATACACTTGTGTGAAAACGGCAAATACAGATGCAAATGCTACTATTAAGTATTTCATGATAATCAATTTTTAGTTTTTGTAATTAGTTTGCGTAACTGGGCTCATACAGTAACAACAAAAAATCGTGCCATTGGTGATGAAATCGATTCCATGAACTGGAGAAAACAAAAAAGCTCAGGGAACTTTTGATCCCCCGAGCTTACACACGTAAAAAAAAGTTCTACCGGGCAACCATGTTCATTTTTGATAAGCAAAAATGTGCCCTCGATTAATCAGTTCACGAGCACATCAGCACTCAATAAATTTGTGTTTCCTGCCGGAGGAGTTGTGTAACCTCTTACAAGGATTGTGTAAAACCATCCTTCCTGCAGTTCCACACTGGGGATCTGAAGTTTCGCCTCGCTGTTACTTGCACTAATGACTTCGAAATCGAATGTCTTCGCATCAACTTCGAAAAAATCTGTCGCTTCTTTGAATGATTCTTCTTCAGTTAATGACGTCGATTCGCCCTTGACCCTCAGTAGAACTGCCTCTCCATCTGGTGACAGATTGATGAAACGAACTTTAGCTTTCCCTGATGCCGGGGCTTCCGAATTGTCATTGAGGATCAACAGACTTGCATTGGTAAACTCGTCAACAACAAAAATCGAATAAGTTTTTTCATCCTCAAGCGTAACCGTGGTATCCACTACTATGTTGCTTGCTCCGAATGGCCCGAACTTGAGATTCCGGTCACCGGTATAAAATGTCAAATAGCCTGTGTGGTCACTATATTCAAAGGGATATGTATTGATCTGCCGATCGTCGACCACGATATCAAGCTCAGGTGCATTGGGTGACGCATTATACAACGAAACATACGAAACCGGAGAAGGCTGAACATTTTCGTCGCCGTCAGGGTCACAACCTATGATAAATACAAGTGAAGCGCATGCCCACAGCAGTGCCATTCCCGCACGAATCAACTTCTTCATCATTATTCTTTGCATTTTGTTTAACTCTAAACGAACACGCGTAGAGTTCAGTATAGTTCCCTCTTTGAAATTTTGCGTCGAATTGTTATCGGCTAATGAAAGGGGCGGTGCTATGTTGGGCGGGTGGAAGGGACCATTATGTTGACGTGAAGCAGTAAACAAGTTGATCCATAGGGATAGGAAATTTTGGAGGGCACAATTTGTGACCTCCAAAATTTTATCAATACTTTTAAAAAGAAACGACAAAGAGACATGGCAAAAAGCATCACGTTAGCCGATGAAGTAATAGCTAGCAAGATTTATCTGATCAGAGAACACAAAGTAATGCCAGATGGCGACCTGGCCGAACTTTATCTGGTCGAGACCGGCGCCTTAATGAGCAAGTAAAAAGGAATATCAATCGGTTCCCTGAGGACTTCATGTTGCAGCTGACTGAAAAAGAATGGGAAAACTTGAAGTCGCAGAATGCGATTTCAAGTTGGGGTGGGCGCAGAAAAAAACCATACGCTTTTACTGAGCATGGCGTATTTATGACAGTTCAATGGTTAGCTGGCCACGTTGCTTCAGATCAATGGAAGCCTATAGGATAAATGAAATGGAGAGCCTTAAATAAGAAAGTGAAAAACGCCGATGCGTTGAGATAATAAGTAAAAATTGTGCGGATAATCTTATATTTTATTACATATGAGCAAGAACCTAATAATACCAGATGAAGTAGTTATGAGTAAGATCTACTTGATCAGAGGACAGAAGGTAATGTTGGATATGGACCTAGGAGAACTATATGGAGTTGAAACCAAACAACTTAAAAGAGCAGTAAGAAGAAATGGTGTTCGATTCCCTGGTGATTTTATGTTTGAGTTGAACAAAAAAGAGTTAGATATCTTGAGGGGCCAAATTGGTACCTCAAGTTGGGGTGGTGTACGCTATGCTCCTATGGCATTTACAGAACAAGGAGTTGCTATGCTATCCAGTGTATTAAATAGCGAACGTGCTGTGCTGGTTAATATCCATATCATTAGAGTGTTTACTCGCATGCGGCAAATGTTGTTAACAAACAAGGATGTGTTGTTGAAATTAGAACAGTTGGAAAGAAAGGTTCTAGATCAAGATGATGACATAAAACTGATCTTTGATTACCTGAAAGAATTACTGAATCCCAAGACAGGGTCGGTCACACGAATTGGATTTAAACGTAGTGATGAAGGGTAGTCCCGCCTTTTGCTATAGTCCAAAAATCAAATAGCAGGTTTACTTTTGATAACCGACTCGTTTTTATCGGCTTGAGTTGGTCCTTGCGTAAACGTGTTCAAAATAGTTTGCGCCAGATTCTTTTGTCCTTCAGAATTGATGTGTATTTGATCTCTAAAAAAAGATTGATCCAATCCATTTTCCAGGTCCAGGATAATGGGTAAGTCGTTTTCTTTGGCAAACTTGATTATTTCTTGGCCCTGATCGTTGTAAGCACCCGCCGCCAGCTCGTCCTGCTCTGCATGTAGATACAATGTTAACGGGATATTCTTTTCCCTGCAATAACTTAGGAACGAAGTAAAGCCAGGGTTGAAAACACTATTTTCATTCTTCTTGTTAATCACCAACTCATTGACGTCTGAGTTTGTCGTTTTGGTCAGCCTTTCAATTCTCGGAAGAAGATACCTGTCCACCAATTCAATTAAAGCCAATGGGTATTGGCTGCTGGGGTAACTTTCGTGATGATCTACGATTTTTTCAAACGTCATGTTGTCATAGGCATCATGCGAACTGACGAAAAGAAAAATGTGCCTGGCCCCTAAGTCTCCATGTTCATTTAAATACGCATAGCAATTGTCGGGGCCCCAGCTTCCCATGGCAATATTCAGAAACTGGACTTTTTTGTTGTAAAGTTTTGTCAACGTGTCAGACAGAATTGTGGTGGCGAGTGATCCGTGATCGGTCTGAACTCCACCATTTATCACCGAGTCACCGAAGCCAAGGATCAAAATTGCTGCCGTGTCTATCTCTTCGCTTCGCATTGACAGCGAATTATACTTTATAGTATTTCTAAATCTAAAGCGATCCTGGCTAGGTTGAGCAATATATTCATACTTCGCACTCTCGGTCGCCAGGACTGCGTCGCAGAATCCATAGTACACACGCAGGAATAGTTCAGCGCCAATAAGCACAATAACCACAACAGCTATTATGTAGATCAAATACTTTTTCATTTCTGTTTATTTATTTACCGCGTCAGAAGGTTTCACGGACTCGATACAATCGTTATAGCTATTTGTCGAGGAGGGGTGTTTTTTGGTGATGGAAAAAAATTCTG
>DATHIE010000458.1:0-7460 GCA_035316905.1 Chryseolinea sp.
AAGGTTTCAGACGAAGAATTCTTGGTACCCTGATAAGCGCAGGTCAAAAGTTGGCCTACCGCGTCTTTCCAGTCGTTGATGGATTTGTCTATTCCAACCGCGCCATTAAACTTTTCCCATCCTAATTCTCTCGAGCCACGCTTGACCATCTCCGCGACCATTACAGCGCATGACGATGAATCGGCTCCACCACTGAGAGAAAGCACGAAACCCTTTGCTTTGCTTTTTCTTAAGTAGTCAAAAAGTCCAAGCGAGACTGCCTGTGCCAACTCTTCATTCTTTTCTTTATTGTCGGTCGAGATTACAACCTGCGATTGCTCGGGATTGTCAAAATCCACTTCGGTGCCTAGCACATTAAAGTTCTTGAATGAAAGTCTTTTGTTGACGGCAACAAGTTTTCCCTTTTGACCAATTATGATATCGCCGTCATATATAATCCGTCCGGCCTCATTACCTAATAAGTTCGCGAAGACGTAGACGCATTTGAAGTTTCTGGATCCCTCCACCACAACTTCCTCTTCACGAAGTAAACTTTTCAAGATCGCGTAATGACTGGCACTCGGATTCAATATCAGGTCTACACCCCGCTCGAAGAGCCTGTAGCCAGGCCGATTGTCTTTACGCCATGCATCCTCGCAAATCTCAAAGCCGAAATGAATTCCATCTACTTCGTAGGTAAGGTCGCCAACGTTGATCTTTTCACCATCGCGCGTGATTTCGCTTACTTTATTCGCTGGCCATGCGTCGAACCACCTTGGTTCATAGTGCACGCCGTCGCGGGCCATATTTTGCTTTAGGCTGATCCCTAATATTTTCTTGTTACTAATAACACAGGCACCGTTATACGTGATTCCGGCAATCCGTATCGGTAGCCCTATTGCAACAGTAATGTTTTCGCAATAGGGTTTGATCCTAAGCAGCTCAGACCACGCACGTTCGGGTAGCCAGTCGCTAAGGAACACGTCTTCGCATCCATATCCCGTCACACATAACTCAGGTAGACACAACAGACTGATATTCTGTCTTATTGCCTCCTGGATCGCTTCAACTATATTGTTAGTATTGTTCTCCCAGTCGAAGGGGATCTGGTTTACCGTTGCTCCTCCAATTTTTAGTTTTCTCACAGTATTCGGGCAATGATTTTTTGGAATTAAGTCGGAGGAGAGCGCTTCGCTTTCCCCGGAACAGGTACGCTTAATTAGTTAACAAATTCAACATCTCACAAGTTTTAAAAGCGGCGTCCTGCTCAGCCTTTTTCTTACTATTTCCATAACCCGTTCCTTTGGCTTCGTTATCCACCAGGACTTGAGCAGTAAATTCCTTGTGATTGCGTCCTTTCTTTACATTGAGGATCTCAAACTTAACGTCTTTGCCCTCGCGTTGTGCCCATTCAATGATCTTACTCTTAAAGTTCGAATCTGAATTGACAAGATCATCAACATCATAATTTGGATTAATAAGCTTGTCAATCACGAATTTCTTGGTTCGTATATACCCTTTATCGAGGTAGATCGCCCCAACAATTGCTTCAAGAGTATTTCCAAGGATGACCTGTTGGAGGTGAGCGTTTTTTTGATCGAATTGAACAATGTTAGCGACGCCGATTTTTCTGGCGAGAAGGTTGAGTGCTTCACGGTTAACAATACGGGATCTGATCTCAGTAAGGAAACCTTCCGGTTTGAATGGGAACTTCTTGAACAGGAAATCCGCTACAGCCGCACCCAGGATTGCATCGCCCAGGTACTCCAGTCTTTCATTAGATTCTTTATACCCCGTTCCGTTTTCTTTGGCAATAGAACTGTGCACCGTTGCAAGCCTGTACAATTCAAGATTTGATGGTGTAAACCCCGCTATGTTTTGAATAGCGGCAACCAGCATTTTATCTTTTTTCGATTTTCCTTTCGGAATGTTTAGGATCTTCCAAACCAAGCGTAATTCAAATTGAAAGTAAGTAGCTGCTAATTTAGCAAATAACTACAATCGTTAAAGTAAAGCTGCTTTGCCCTTCGATGAATCCGGCAAGTTTATGCTTTTTTGAAGATGATTGAGAAATTGTGACCACCAAATCCGAAGGTATTACTCAAAGCTATATTCACTTCACGTTGCTGTGCTTTGAGGAACGTAAGATTCAGCCTGGGGTCAAGGTCCGGATCATCGGCAAAATGGTTTATTGTCGGTGGCACGATAGACTGGTTGATTGCCATTAGGCACGCAATACTTTCAATAGCACCCGCTGCGCCCAATAAATGTCCGGTCATAGATTTCGTCGAGCTGATGTTCATTTTATAGGCGTGGTCGCCGAACACTTTCTGAATAGCTCTTATTTCACCGATATCTCCTAGTGGTGTAGAAGTACCGTGTGTGTTGACGTAATCAATTTCGTTTGCACTGATATTTGCATCTTCGAGTGCATTGAACATTACTTTGGTTATTCCGGCCCCCTCAGGGTGAGGAGCTGTGATGTGATACGCATCTGCCGACATGCCTCCACCAAGCACTTCTCCGTAGATCTTTGCCCCGCGTCTTTTAGCATGTTCATATTCCTCAAGGATCAGAGCTCCTGCACCTTCTCCCAGTACAAATCCATCACGGTCCTTATCATACGGGCGCGATGCAGTTTCAGGAGAGTCATTCCTTTCGGAAAGAGCTCGCATCGCATTGAACCCGCCAACGCCCGCTTCGCACACAGCTGCTTCTGATCCGCCAGATACAATGACATCGGCCTTCCCAAGCCTGAGATAGGTAAATGCGTCGTATATAGCGTTGGTTGAAGATGCGCACGCCGAAACCGTTACGAAGTTAGGACCACGGAAACCATACTTGATTGAAATATGCCCGGCACTGAGGTCGGGGATCATCTTAGGGATGAAGAATGGATTAAATCGCGGTGTGCCGTCACCCCTGGCATATGTCTTTACTTCCTCCTGAAAAGTTAATAACCCCCCGATACCTGAACCCCAGATCACCCCAACCCTATCGGGGTTTAGCTCAGCTAGCGGGAGGTTTGAATCTTTTATAGCTTCATCGGCGGCAACCATGGCATATTGTGCGAATGGATCCATTTTGCGTGCCTCTTTTCGATCCATGAAGCTGCCGATGTCGAAGTTTTTTATTTCACAAGCGAACTTGGTCTTAAAGTGTTTAGCATCAAAGCGTGTAATAGGAGCAGCCCCGCTCTTACCGGCTTTCAGCCCTTCCCAAAATTCCTGCAACGTATTGCCAATGGGGGTAAGTGCACCTAGTCCGGTAACGACTACTCGCTTCAAATTCATGTTTGATAGGGTGTGGTTGTAAAAAGGCAGTAATCAACTATTTCTTCACGTTTTGCTCCAGGTATGAAATTGCCTGGCCAACAGTTGAAATATTCTCGGCCTGATCGTCTGGGATGGAGATATTGAATTCCTTTTCGAACTCCATAATGAGCTCAACGGTGTCAAGGGAGTCAGCACCTAGGTCATTGGTGAAGCTCGCTTCTGGAGTAACCTCAGATTCCTCAACACCAAGTTTCTCGATGATGATCTGTTTTACTTTTTGTGCAATTTCAGACATGTTTTTACAGTTTAGTGATTTTAAAATCTGTGCAAAGAAAGAGATTTGCGGCAATATTGTCAAACTTTTTTGATCTTGCGAAATGAGGGTAAAAGCTGCCTATTCTATGCGGAAATGAAGAAAAGTAAATTAGTAATCGACTATGAATTTGATTTTGAATTAGTCGGGCTCATCTCCTCGGCAAAAGGATACAAGCTTGCATGGGAACTCAACCAAGCGCTTGGAATTCATCTGGTGAAGCAACCCGACCTGGTCGTTGGCTTTAAGAACAGCGAGGAAAAGTCCTTTTCCTTCTACGACTACCAGACACAGTTCAATCGTTTGAAAATGTTCAAAAACAGGCCCAACGACTCCGACGGTGGAAAGTATTACCTGATCCCTGAGTTTCCTCATTACGATTTTATAATTTTGACCGATATGGAAGAGCAGCAGTCGCACCAGCAATTAATTCAGTCGATTAAGTCGATCACATCAATTCAATTAGCTGCCCCGATTCCTTTAGAAGGACTTAAATCAAAGTCTAATTTTATCTTTTAATTTGCTATGCGCTGGACTTGTCAACACAATTTGAATCTGATACACCTATAACCCTATGCTAGAAAAAGTATCGTTTAACAAAACGAAAATTGTTGCCACCGTAGGCCCTGCCTCAAGCTCTAAAGAAATGCTCCACTCGTTGATCAAAGAAGGTGTGGATGTATTTCGACTCAACTTCTCCCATGGAACCCATGAAGATCACCTCAAAGTTATACATAATGTACGCGAGTTAAATGCAGAGCTCGGTACACAAATCTGCTTGTTACAAGACCTCCAGGGTCCGAAAATTCGCGTAAACGAAATGCAACCAGACGTAGTCATCGAACGCGGACAGGAACTGATTATCACAACCCGCGAATTGCTGGGCAACAGAGAAATAGTAAGCACTTCATATAAAACTCTTAACAAGGATGTGAAGATCGGGGATATGGTCCTTATCGATGATGGCAAGATTGAATTGAAAGTCACTGAGATCCGGGATGTGGACGTCGTAACGGAAGTAGTATACGGCGGTCCGTTGAAGTCACGGAAAGGAATCAATCTTCCATTTACGAAAGTATCGGCTCCATCACTCACGGAAAAGGATTTGAAAGATCTGGAATTCGGACTGGCAAATGATGTCGACTGGGTGGCATTGTCTTTTGTGCGTCGCGCCGACGACATAACTCAAATGCGAAAAATAATCGATGCTCACGATTCCTCGGCCCGCATCGTTGCCAAGATCGAAAAACCAGAGGCCCTTAGTAACATTGACGACATTATTGCTGCTACAGACGCTGTAATGGTTGCGCGCGGTGATCTCGGTGTGGAGATATGGATGGAAGAGGTGCCAATGGTCCAGAAAATGTTAGTAGAGAAGTGTAATAAAGCAGGAAAGCCGGTGATCGTTGCTACCCAGATGATGGAAAGCATGATCGAAAACCCCCGACCTACCCGCGCTGAAACCAACGACGTCGCTAATGCCGTAATGGATGGAGCAGATGCATTGATGTTATCGGCTGAAACTGCATCAGGTAAATATCCGCTGGAAGTAATCCGAAGCATGGTGCGAACAATAGCTTCAGTAGAAAAGAACCCTGCGATCTACTTCAGATTCCGCGAAGTGGATAAAAAATCACCGACATATATTCATGACAACTTTGTCCTGGCGGCCTGCAAGCTTGCGAAAGACGTGGGTGCTAAAGCCATAGTGGGCATGACACAGTCAGGTTATACTGCATATCAATCATCAGCGTATCGTCCTAACGCAAATATCTTCGTGTTTACCAGCAACAAAGCTCTGCTGAATAAGATCAATCTCGTTTGGGGTTCTCAAGCGTACCTTTACAATAAAACAAACTCCACCGACGAAACCATAGCGGATGTTGAGGAAATACTAAAGGCAGCTGGTCACGTAAAAACGGGCGACATATTCATTGTGATGGCCAGTATGCCAATTCAGGAAAAAGCTCGCACGAACACTATCAAGATTAACATTGTTAAATAGGCTGTAGGAAATAGGGTGATAAGGAGATAAGGAGATAGGGGGATAAGGGCGTTAAATCCGCTAAAAACTGTATACCTTATCTCCCTACGCCCAGGCCTTCGGCTCTACGAGAATAGTATCTTCCTTTTCAACTACAACCATTCCTGCGGGATCACCTTTGCGCTTGCGGACAAATTTCCTCGGTGTGACAACTACCGGGCACAGCGTCTCATTTTTCCTCTTCGAATAGTAGGCAGCCAGTTGCGCCGCTCTTTCGATAACATCCTTTGGTATTTTTTTTCCAGCCTGATGTTTTATAAGGACATGTGAACCCGCTACATCTTTGGCGTGCAGCCAGAGGTCATCCTTAAAACTATGGCGTAAGGTTAACGTATCATTGCTCTTTGCATTTTTCCCAACAAGTATCCTGAAGCCATTAAACTCGAATTGATGATAGGGCAGAGGCTCAGAGGTTTGGGACTTCTCCCGTATTCCGGTAGAAGAGATAAAACTGCGCAATTCCTTTAAGTCACTGATCGACGCTGTTATCTGGATCTGATTTCGCAGCGTGGCCATTTCTTGCTCTCTCTTTACCAGTGATTGCTCCAGCATGCTCACTTCCACCTGTTGTTTCTTTGCTTTCGTGTAATAGATCTCCGCATTTTTTTGTGGGCTCAACTCCTTCTTCAAATGTATCTCCAGTGGCCGATCCTCATCGTAAAAGTTTGCAAGAGTAACTTTATCGCTCTTGGCCCCAATAGCGTGAAGGTTGGCCATTATCAGGTCGGCCCAGATCTTATAGTTGTTGTTCTGCAGAGACTCCAGCCGATGCAAGGATTTCTGGTAGGAGTTCTCACTGCTTCGAAGGTCTGCTTTCAACCGACTCATTGCCGAGTTTCTTTCTGAAGAAAGAGCTTCGTCCTGTATGTAGGTGATATAAAAACGATTAAGTGCTTCGATCGGATCGCTGAATTCCTTTGTGGCCGTAGGAAAAGGAAGAAGGGACAACGTGAGTTTCTCGTCTATCTCGACAACATAATAAGTTGGAGTATCCAATATTCGTAGGACGTGTTGTATAGCGGCCCATTGCTCGTCTGGTGATTGGTTCGCGAAACCGTTCATGCTTAGATACTTCCATACGACTTTGCCAAATGTGAAGTAGTGCGCCTCAACGCGGTCGCGGTTCTTTAAAAATGCTTCGTATGACCAATCTATATCACGGTCCAGCGTTGCTGGATTGAGTGAAAGATCAGATGCAATACTTTGATTGAATACCCTCGTCACGGCCTCATTCTCAAATAAGACGCAGTTGGATCGGTTTCCGTGCATCTTGAACAAAAGCGATAGGCCATCGGATAGGTTGATAATGAAACTTCTTTCGTTGTTAAACTGACGAAGCCCAATGATACGACGTCCGATGAGTTCGTCGAAGAGGTCCACGCTATTTCGCCGGGTGCGATGAAAAACTCCCGGAAAGGATAGGCATGCAAATGATGGTCCGAAGGCCGCTCGGAGAAACAATGGATCATTTGTTGTTTCAAATCTTATCACCAACTCATCCTTGCTCTGGCTGAAACACTCCGACACGATCGAACCTTTCAGTCGCGACTCGATGCGAGGAGTCAGCGTTCGAAGAAGGAAAAAGTTGTTATGCACTGTGTCGCTACCTTAATTATCCCAGTATGCGAAATTTAGCGGATATATTCTCAATTACTTGTGCAATAGAACTGGATACTCAAATCGAAAATTCCAGTCCGTCGAAGGCAAGAAATGTGTTTGGGGGAAGATCCTTTTCAATTGTTGAATGAAGGCCAAGCTTGTGGCTAATGTGAGTGAAAAAGGTTTTTGCCGGGCGGATGCGATCTACCATTTTAATGGCGCCATCAAGATTGAAATGCGAGATATGCGG
>DATHIE010000459.1:0-4136 GCA_035316905.1 Chryseolinea sp.
GACTTCCTACCCCTGTCGGGGCGATTGGTTTGCTTTCGCAGCGATCAAATCGAACATGAAGTTCTGCCTGCTACGAAGGAACGGTTGAGCCTCACAGGGTGGATGCTTGATCAGTTGGTGGATGTCAGGATCTGATCTTGAATGAGGAGATAAGGAAATAAACATTGTATAAACAATTCCATTTTTTGACAGAAGGATCGTTGCCTTGAGAAAAGCCGCGTAAATTGCGTTTTCAATTTCGTTCGGAATGAAGCAGTATTTTCTAAAACTCTATCAGTACAACGCCTGGGCTAATAAGCGTGTGATTAATTGTTTAAGCCGTCAAACAGTTGGGGACGAAAAGATTCTAAACATTATGGGGCATATTGTGGCGGCGCAATTTCTTTGGCTTCATCGTATAAAAGGCCTGCCGCCGGCAGACGTTAAACTATGGGGCGAATACAGCCTGGTGCAGGTGACGACTATGGCTGAGGAGGCCGGGAAATTGTGGCTGGAATTTGTCGAGTCGACAGACAATTTTAATCGTGAGCTTACCTACAACAATTACCTCGGAGAACCTTATATCAACAATGTCGAGATGATCATGATTCATCTTGTTAATCACTCCAGCTACCACAGGGCGCAGATCGCATTATTGTTGCGACAAAAAGGTTATGAGCCTATTAATACGGATTTTATAACCTATGATCGGGTGATCACCGGCCAATGGAAGGATTGAACACGGATTAACGCGGATTTCTAGGGAGCTACCCAGGCACCCAGGTACCTAGGTAGCTGGGTATCTGGGACACACGCTAGCTTAAAGCACGTAACCTAACTAGGGTGCTCCCAAATAACGACGCCACTCTGCTTATACCATTGTGGATATTTTGGAAGATGGATCTTCTCTACTTCATTTCGTTTGACTTTTAGACTTGGAGTTAAGAGGCCGTTTTCTATAGTCCAATCACCCTTAAGAATTATAGCCTTTTCGATTCGCTCAAATGGTTCCAGTATGGGATTCACTTCGGCAAGGGTGGCAGTGAGACCGCGGATAATCTCTTCTTTAGATTTTGTTTTTCCAGACGGAGAAAGCACTACTAATGCGATAGGCTGAGGAATACCCATTCCAACCACGCAGGTCAATTCAATTAACTCATTTGTAAGTAATCTCATTTCGATCGGCGCGGGGGAAATGTACTTGCCCTTGTCGGTTTTGAATTGATCTTTTAATCTCCCCGTTATTTTCAGGAAACCGTCGGCATCTATCTCACCGATGTCTCCTGTTTTCAGGAAGCCTTGCTCGTCAAAACTCGAGGCCGTAAGCTCGGGTTCTTTATAATATCCCTTTAAGTTACCCGGACCCTTCAGACGAATCTCCCCTTCGGCAGCGAGCTTGACCTGAAGCCCGCTCAACCTTTGCCCTACTGTACCAAGACGATTTGCGCCATGGCGGTTGAAATGTGCGTACAAACAATCCTCGGTCATGCCATATGCCTGAAAAATTATAATGCCGAGTTTTTCAAACCACTGTAATACCTCAACAGATATTGGCGCAGCTCCCGTGTAAATATGCGAGGCTTTTGCGAGGCCGAGTTTTTTGCGAATGCTTTTCTTGATCAATGTACTCACCAGCGGTATGGAAAGTAACCGATCAAGTTTCGCCTGTGGCAACTTCTCAAGGATCTTTTCGCGGAATTTCGACCATATGCGTGGCACTGCGAAGAAAATATTCGGCTGAGTGTCGGCGAGATTTTTTGCAAAAGTGTCCAACGTTTCGGCAAAGGAAAACTGAGCGCCGGTGTAGAGTCCAATCATTTCAATGCCGGATCTTTCGGCAATGTGACTAAGAGGAAGGTAAGAGAATAATTTGGGGCGTAATGGGATTCCCAATTCTGTAACTGCCACGGACACCACCTTGTAAAAACTTTCTTCCGAATGCATTACTCCTTTTGATTTGCCCGTAGTACCTGAAGTATATATGATGGTTAGAATTTCCTCTGGCTTCCACATATAACAGCCGGTGAATGGTTTGGACGTCAGCCAGTCTTCCCAGTTGTTTTCTTCGGAAATGCCATAGGTGGATATTCCAATTTTGATTACTCCCGGGGGTATTGCTTCGTGGTAGGTGTCGCGATGATCAAGCTTGCCAATAAAGACAGCTTTTGATTCTGAATGTTCAAGGATCTGCTTGATCGAAGGCGCGGTGAGCGTAGCGTAGATAGGAACCGAAACGAAACCGCACATCATTATGGCCAGATCAGCCATAATCCAGTGAGCACAATTCTTTGATAGTATCGCGACTTTGGACTGGGGAGGCAGCTTGCATTCACTAAGTCTGGCAGCAATACGTCTGACTTCGTTCCCAGCCTGCGAATACGTCCACGTTTTCCATTGTCCATCAAAAGGCTGCCTGAGAAATATGGCGCTGGGTTGCTTACGCTCCCAGTTAATAAACTGTTCAATCGGGCTCATTAAAAAAGGTTTTAAAAATTTGACTAATCGTTGTTAAAAAAGTTTTACGCTAAAAACGGCTTGCAAAGGTCAAAAACAAACCTTTTAGTGCATTGTATACCCTTCGTTAACGTCCTCAGCGGACCATGTCAACCTCGTGTAAACTGCTAAAAGCACCAATTCACCACCTTCCCCCGTATCACAACCCGAGATAAAAAACCATTCGCGACAAACAATTTATAAACTATTAAATCTTTCAATGTTATGAAAAAAAACCCCCTCACTTTTAAAACTTTAGTAACCAGCCTTACTTCAGTTGATTCACTTTCCCCGTTATTCATCGGCATGTTGCTTTTTATTTCAGTGCTTATCCTAAGCAGCTGCAGTAAAGACGACGATGATTTTGGCGCTGATATCGCCAAAGTTGTGGGCACTTATAATGTCACCGATACGGACGAGGACGACGAGGTCGAAAACTATTCTGTGACCATTACAAAAGCCGGTAATGGTGTTGAGATCAGCAATTTTGGAGACATCATGTACGTGCCCGTAAAAGCAACAATTAAAGGAAACAGCTTCAACATTCCTAAGCAGACCTTCCAGGGCAAAAGCATGACGATCGAGATTTACGGTTCAGGAACTCTAAATGGAAGCAAACTTACGTTTGACTATACTATCAAGACGGATGACGATTTTATCCTCGAGCATTCGTGTGATGCGACAAAACAACAGTAACGTGTATTAATTATAGGTGTAGGTTGTGAAGCGTGCCATCAAGGTGCGCTTCTTTTTTTTACGGGGATTCCGGATTTAAGAGGTAGAGAAAAAAATAATTAGTTCCAACAAAGGTTTGATGTGGAATGCGTTGGATTCTTTTCCAATTGAAGATACTTTGCACCATGAGCAAATCGGATAAAAAACTCTTTCTTCTTGACGCCTATGCCTTGATCTACAGGGCACATTTTGCCTTTACCAAAACTCCGCGGATTAATTCTAAAGGGATAAATACTTCTGTTCCTTTCGGTTTTACCAACACTTTGCTTGAGGTTCTTACGAAACAAAAGCCCACGCACATTGCTGTCGCGTTCGACACCACAGCCAAAACTTTTCGCGACGAGATTTTTAAAGAATACAAGGCTACACGACAGGAAACTCCAGAGGACATTCGTTCCGGAATTCCTATCGTGAAGGATATCATTCGCGGATTCAACATTCCAATAGTCGAAATGGACGGCTATGAGGCTGATGATATTATTGGTACGCTGGCATCACAAGCATGCACTAAAGGTTTCGACGTTTTTATGATGACGCCCGACAAAGACTTCGGACAGCTCGTAACTGACTGTGTCTTCCTTTACAAACCTGCCTACATGGGAAATGCCGTGGATGTTCTTGGGCCAAAGGAAGTTTGCGAAAAATGGGATATTGAAAATGTCAGCCAGGTGGTCGACATTCTTGGACTTCAGGGCGACAGCTCAGATAATATTCCAGGTATTCCAGGTTTTGGTCCGAAAACAGCCGCTGCTCTTCTTAAACAATACGGAAGCGTCGAGAACATTGTAGCCCATGCGGCAGATTTAAAAGGGAAGCAGAAGGAATTGGTGCAGCAGTACGGCGATCAGGCCATATTGTCAAAAAGACTTGCAACGATCATCACGGATGTTCCCATTCAATTCGATGAAGGCAAATTCGTTTATAGCGGA
>DATHIE010000460.1:0-8125 GCA_035316905.1 Chryseolinea sp.
TTGCTTCCAATTCCTTCTTAAGTTGGGTGACGAATTCACTTACCCATCCGTCATACCGGTTGTCTTTATGCCGGTAACTGATGAAGATGTCGTATTCAAACCCTGGAAGGATGGAGGCCATTGGCTAAATATAATAAACTCGAGGCATTGTCGCGTGATGCTTCCTGAGGTGTAATAAATTATCACATCGGCCTCGAATTATTTTCGTGTAGGCCAGTCATACGTGATCATTTCCCTGACCTGTTCCCGGATCTTTGCTATCGCGGGATCGTTTTCCTTGATCATTATTACTGAATAAAATCCTTTTGAAAGCAGGACAGGTAACGCAGGATCTCTTATGTCTATTGCCGTTTCAAAATTCTCCAAGGCCTGCCTGCGAGCACCTACGGCCGCATAGTCCACTCCCATGTGGAGCGCGGATACGTATTCGCCACGATCCATTATTTCCTGATAGTTCCTTGTCACTGCCGAAACCAGTTCATTATTATTACCCTGCTGGTAGAACTTCGCCAGGCCTTCGATGCCAGCTTGCTCCGCCACAGATGCGGCATCACTTTTTCTTCCCAATACCCAATAATACTTCGACAAAGTGATCAGGTAAAACAGTCGCTCATCGGGGTCAACAAGGGAAGAATCGATCAACGCGGTGGTCATGCGTAACGCGTCCTTCGAATTTATTGTCATCAGCAGATTTAACATGTTAGCCTTGAGCAAGGAGAATGATGGGTTTACAGCGATCCCCTGGTCGTAGGTATCGAGTGCTTCGAGGTCCCTTCCGGTTTGTTCCAGCAGTTGAGCTAACCAGTTGTAAACATTATCCTGGTTTGGGTTCATCTCTATCGACTTTCTGAACCTGGCTTCTGCTTCACGAAAGTTAAAGTTCTGGTTATGCCAGTATCCTGATGAGGTTTGGATCTCTGCAGAAAGCGGGTCCAGTTCCAAAGCTTTGTCTATGTATTTTTTGGTTTCCTCAAGTACTGGCCTGGAGTCAACGTATCCCCTATTACACATCAAAAGGTTGACTTCAGCCAATCCAGAATAAGCAAGGGCAAATCCCGAATCAAGAGCAATTGCCTGTTCAAAGTAGGATTTTGCCTTATACATGTCCGATCGGCTACGTTCTTCCATAGCGTATTTGCCATGCAAATAAAAATCGTAGGCTTGAAGATTTGTGGTTTTAGCGCGACCCAACTGATTCCGTTCGTTTGTGGTGAGAGCACCTTTAAGCACCGAGGCTATTGCAGTTGCAACCTCACGTTGTATGGAGAAAATATCCTTAAGCGGACGGTCGTAGGATTCAGCCCATATGTTTTTGTCTGTAGCAGCCTCTATCAGTTGTGCGGAGATCCTGACCTGATCGCCGCCCCGCTGTACGCTACCCACCAGCACGTAAGTCACACCCATTTCGCGTCCGACTTCTTTGACAGGTTTTGGGAACTCTTTGTATTGCATAACGGACGTCCTGGAGATCACTTTGAGGGCGTTGACTTTCGCCAGCTGTGTGATAATGTCTTCAGTGAGACCATTGCTAAAGTATTCCTGCTCGGGATCGCTGCTCATATTTGCGAACGGCAATACAGCGATCGACTTGTCGACACTATCGAGAGTTGTTGTCGTTTGGCCACGGTATCCGGTATACGCAAACCATCCGGCAGCTAGTGCCAGGAGGAAGAGTAAGACCATAACGAGGAGCTTATTTGATTTCCCTGAGCCCGGTAGTGTCGGTGTGTAGGAAGTCATTGTTGCGCCGGTTTCTTCCACGTCTTCTCCTCTGACGCTACTAATGATCTCCTTCACAGCATTCGCGACTTTGTTCAGCTGATCGCGGTAGAACGTCCGGTTGATATTATCCTGCGGGTGATCCTCATTGGCCCGAAGCGGCCTGTTGACGCCTGCGGATTTAAAGATGAAGTCTATGGATCGTAAAATTTCACCCAGCTCACTTTCCATAAGCGCCTTATCCTTGGGGTCCAGGCTGTGGATCTTGATGGATAAAATCCTGCTGGCAAAATTTCCGTTTTTTAATTTGATATCGCGGCCGATAGAATCTGCTTTTGCAATTCGGTTGAATGCACAAAACTCATGTTGCCATGCAAAGCTTTTCGGGTCGCAGTACGTTTGAGAAACTATGGGAATGAAAATCAGGCACTTTAATTTTTGCTGGAGACTTTTGTCCACGTTGTGTGTTTCCAGTAGCCCATCAGTAGGATTTTCGTCGAAGTAAACAGAAACCTCGTCCTTAAGAGTGGCACCCAGCTCACGCTTCAGATTGGCCACAAAGTCGCTTACCCAGCCATCGTACTTGTTGTCCTTATGGCGGTAGCTGATGAAAATGTCGTATTCGAAACCTTGAACTAACGAGGACATTGGTAAATATAATACAACGTTGGGAAGAGGGAAAGGTAGGCAGGTAGAGGATTAATTGTTATTGTTGATTGTTGATTGTTAATTGTTAATTGTTAATTGTTAATGGTGAGTAGTTGTGAAAGACAGGTTCAGGTAATCAACCTTTAGGTTTTACCAATTCAATAAACGCTGGATAGTCTAAGAGGTCTTTCAGATCGCTGTCGTATTCAAAGAGGTCTTCGCCGAATTCCATTCCTTTTTTCAGGGATTGCTGTAGATAGTCTATGCTTTTGTCTTTATTCCCAAGCGCAAGTTCGATCTTGGCAATGTAATATCGGGTGAGGCTTCCATTGTATGGATTTTCGTGGGCAAGCATATCATCAATCACTTCTTTTGCCTTGTCAGGTCGCCCTGTAACGGCATATAGAATACCCAACTGATGAACACGGCGCTGATGTTCTACGACGGGGTTTTCTTGTTTTAAGAGTTTTTCTGCCTCAGGTATATTTTTGTTGAGCCTAAACATCATCACTGCCCGAATGAAACCGGACCACGTTGTCATACGGTTGAGGTGATATTCATATTTAAGGAATTCGCGATACAAATGCGAAGCCGCAACGGTATCACCCAGCAGCAGCGATGCTCGAAACAGGGACATATGAGGGAACACTGCCGCCGAAAACGGCCTGTCGGAAGAAAAATAATCCGCAAATTCTTTGTCAGCGAGATCCTTCTGATTCTGGTAATACAGCGCGAGCCACCGTTTGTTCTTTATGATTGGAAGAAGGTTATCGAACCCAAGGCTACCAGTTAATTTTACGACTTCATCGTAGCGTTTCAGTTTCTGCAACGCAGACGCTTTAACGGAGTAGAACAGCTGGTCCGAAGGCTTTCGTTCGAAATCAAAATCCTTCATGTCACAAAGGGCGAGATAGTCTAGAGCAGCTTGCGGCTTATTCAATCGATAGACGGCATTGACACCCAGCAGGTAATATGGTCTGAAATCACGCGATTTTATATGTGTTTTCGTCAGGAGAAATTTCTCCAACCCCACCCAGTCCTTACTCAATAGGAATTTATGCATGGTATAGTTTAACAGGTCGCCCTCGAGAAATAAACTCTTCTTTGACTCAAGGATGGTGAGCACAGAATCCAGCAGTCTTAGCTTTCTGTCAACAACAAACATCTCCGTAAGCTTGAAATAGGGTGGAAGGAAGTCCGGGTCGAGGGCGATTGACCTTTTGAAGTGTTTTTCAATATCGGTCCCAATCCTTATAGCAACATTAGAGGGTCCCATCTCGTTTTTTGTCCACAGTTCCATTCCCTTAAGATATTCTTCATATGCATCATATCGTGGAGGACGGGTAGGTGTAGCGTTATCTTCATCCTTCGAGAACATCAGGAATCCGACGATAAATTGCTGAATGTCCGCTATCGCCTTCATAGGATTACTTGCTGCGCATCTTATGATCGGGGTAGTGAATAATACTTTGCGTGCGACAATATCGTTGACCGACGCTACGACCATAATGCTATCACCCGGTAATGGATTGTAGTGCCCCATGACGATAAGGTCAACGTCTCCTTCGTTTGTCATCTCCTTCTCTGCCTGAGGATTGGAGACAACACCCGAGTAAACGGTTCGCTTGAACACGTCCTGGGATGGTATCACTTGCCAAAAACGGTTTTGAATAAGTTGCGTCGAAATAAAATCGGCAGCGATTTGTCCAATAGGGTTGAGGTTGCTGTTATTGGTCTGGTTTTCAAATGGCAAAATCGCTATTGTCGCGTCTCGAAGTTCCCTCGCATCCTTTTGACCTGTTCGGGTCGTAAACCACGCGATTGCAGCGAAACCGATCAATACTAAAACCGCAATGATGGCGTTGAGTTTCCATTTCCGGATCTTCGTTTGTTGAGTAGAAATATTAGTATATGAAGATCGAAGCAAAGTCGTTTCCGGATGTTGCAGGTGCAACATTCCATTAACAATTTCTCGAATGGAATTGGCAACCTTGTTGATCTGGTCGCGGTAAAATGTTTTGTTCAGATTACTGGATGGACTGTCTTCGTTGCTGCGAAGCGGCCTGCAGACGCCAGGCGACTTAAAGATAAAGTCCACAGGCCGGAGAACACTGCCTAATTCCTTTTCAAGAAGTGCCTTGTCCTCAAAGTTCAGGTCATGTATTCGTATTGGAAGCACGCGGCTGGCAACATTGCCGTTGTGCAGTTTGATATCCGTACCGAACTGGTCTGACCTGGCAATTTTATTGAATTCCAGAAATTCATTCTGCCAGGCAAAACTCTTCGGATCGCAATAGGTTTGTGAAATTATCGGAATGAAAACGAGACATTTAAGTTTGCCCTCCAGGCTTTTGTCGACGTTGTGTGTTTCAAGGAGTCCGTCGTGGGGGTTTTCATCGAAGTAAACGGAGATCTCTTCTTTGAAGGTTGCCTCGAGTTCCCTCTTGAGGTTGGAAACGAAATCACTAACCCAGCCATCATATTTGTTGTCCTTCTGGCGGTAGCTTATAAATACGTCGTATTCGAAACCTGGAATAATGGAGGGCATTGTTAAATATAACACAACAAATGCAATTTCAGTATTTGATCCGGCGCGTGGCTGACGAAATTCAGACGCATAATACCGCGTTCGATTTATGGCGCCCATCCCTATAAACCGTTATTTTTAATAATTACTTTTAGAAAGGAATTGAAAATTATGGCAACAAAAGGCTGGCAGAAAAAGATACAACCATTGATTGATAAATATAGTGGAAAACAGCATCCATTAGAATACAAAGACACCTATCAGCTATTGGTTATGGTGGTCTTGTCCGCACAGGATTCTGACAGGAACATTAATAAACTTGCGCCTGAATTGTTCAATGCATTTCCGGATATGGAATCGCTGACGAACGCCACCACCGAATCTTTGTATCCGTTCGTACAGAAGGTCCGTAACTTCAGGAATAAAACGAAATGGCTACTCGAGCTTTCGTCAACAATTAAGGACAATAACAAGATACCCAAGGCCCTTGCCGAATTGACTAAACTTCCCGGAATTGGGCGGAAGTCCGCTAACGTGATCATGCGCGAGGCCGGTGAAAAGGCTGAAGGTATCATAGTGGACCTTCATGTTGTGAGGGTTGCGCCGAGGTTAGGAATTGCCAGTGGGACTGATCCTAAAAAACTCGAAAAGCAAATGATGGAATTGCTGTTGCCGGAACAATGGGGAGAAGCGGGTATGGCAATTTCATTCCTGGGCAGAGAAATTTGCCGTCCTTCGAATCCGAAGTGTCCAGAATGTCTTATGAAAAAAGTATGTGATTTTTATCTCACAGGCGCGTCACCACAAAAGGTTGCTAAAAAAAAGCCGTCGAAGTGACACCAACATTTTGATCATTGCGTCACCTATTGATGGTGTGTAGGTCGTCCAAGGGCGTGCCTCGACTTTTAATCGCAGAGAAATCGCAGAGGAATACCCGCAGAGAATCGCAGAAAAATGCATAGTTGCGATTGACACTCGTTAATTGCTAATTACTTACTACTTACTACTTACTACTCACTGCTTACTGCTTACTGCTTACTGCTTACTACTCTCAGTCCACTACGTCAAAGATAATAACCGGTTTTTCTTTGTTCTTCAGTTTGACTTCACCCACTTTCACACAATTGAACGATCCCTTAATTTTTTCAAAGGCGTCCTCGTTTATGATAATTTGTGAAGGGAAAGCTGCAGCTTGAAGGCGTTGAGCAGTGTTGACTACATCACCGATAACGGTGTAATCCAGCCTTTTCAAGGTGGCAGATCCAATATTTCCTGAGATCATCTCGCCCTGGTTTATACCAATGGATACACTTGGCGCATAACCATTGAAATCTTTGAGGCTATTGATTTTTTTTCTTACAGCGAGACATGCGTCGACGGCACGATCAAGGTGATAATCTCCACGGAAGACCGCCATGATCGCGTCGCCTATAAACTTGTCGATGTAGCCCCGCTGTTCAATGATCTCTTTAACCATCAAATCAAAATAGTTGTTGAGAAGTTTGACAACAGTATCGGGAGATTCTTTTTCGCTTATTGTAGTGAAACTGCAGATGTCAATGAATGCGATTGAAGCTTCGACGGTTTCATTTGCTGTTAGTGATGATTCAAATTCACGTGTGTTCATAAAGTTCAACACGGCCTCATCCACATACATTTTAAGGATGTTATTTTCCTTGATTGCCATCACCGTTTCGTGCATTTGTGCTACCTGTCGGATGGTCTTTTCGATCGTCAGTTCAAGATCCTCAAAATTCACTGGCTTGGTGACAAAATCAAATGCGCCACGATTCATGGCTACACGAATGTTATCCATATCGCCATATGCCGAAACCATGACAGTTTTAGATAACGGTGAAAGTTCATTGAGTTTAGTTAACAGCGTCAGGCCATCCATTTCAGGCATGTTGATATCACTCAAGACGATCGCAACGTCCGGATGTTCCTGCATTTTCTTAATTGCTTCGTGACCGTTCGCTGCAAAAACGAACTCGTATTTTTTGTCACGGATCTTTTGCCTGAACTTCTGGCGAATTAGTGTTTCCAGATCCGGCTCATCGTCAGCAACTAAAATCTTGGTCATACTTCTAAATTTTTAAGCTTTTCCTTTAGATAAGAAAAATCGACAGGTTTTGTCAAAAAATCATCGGCACCCAGTTTCATAGCCGCCTGGTAATTGTCATCATCGCCGTTAGCGGTGATCATCATCACAATTGGAGGCGGGGCCGCATATTTGGATTTGATTCGCCTCAACAACTCCAGTCCATTCATGCCTGGCATGTTGATATCCGATAATATAAGAACCGCTTCGTGTTCATTGGCCTGCATGTATTGTAACGCCTCCTCTCCGGAAAATGCGAATACAAAATTCATTTCGCCGCCTTTGATCTCCTTGCGAAAACGTTGTTCAAATAGGGTTTGAATGTCGCGTTCGTCGTCAACTACTAAAATTTTCATAGTGCTAAAGTGGTAAGACAATAGTAAATGTTGTTCCTTGAGTATTCACCATTCTCAATGTACACGATTATTTTGACTCCGTAAAACTAAACGGCGGGAAGAATTATCCTGAATATGGTCCATTCTCCTTCCTTTGTTTCGACTCTCAATTCGCCGTTGTGAGCTTTGATGATATCGTAGCTGAGAGACAAACCTAGTCCCGTACCTTCACCGGTGGGCTTGGTGGTGAAGAACGGCTGGAAGATCTTTTCGATAATATTTTGTGGAATGCCGTTGCCATTGTCTTTGACTGAAATTTCAATTTTGCCCCGTCCGACCGGATCATCCGGGCGGGCGTTCAACTTTTTAGTTGTTACCATAACTGATGGCTCATACGCATCACCTAACGACCTCTTTTTTTCCGTGACTGCATAGAATGCATTTGTTATGAGGTTTAAAATAACACGACCGATGTCTTGCGGAATTACATTTATCATTCCCGCGGAGCTATCAAAGTTAGTGGCAATAGCAGCATTAAATGTTTTGTCTTTTGCCCTGAGGCCGTGGAACGCCAGGCGTAGATATTCGTCTGCGAGGTTGTTGATGGATGTGGGTTCTTTTATTCCACTACTGCTTCGGCTGTGTTGCAACATACCTTTTACGATACCGTCGGCGCGTTTGCCATGATGAAGTACCTTCTGCACGTTCTCTTTTACACCTGTTGATAGCTCCTTTGCTTCCTTAAGGTTTCCCTTTTCTATTTCTTCTGTCATTTCGTCAATCAGCTCTTCAATT
>DATHIE010000461.1:0-8211 GCA_035316905.1 Chryseolinea sp.
TTTCAACGTCGTCCGGGTTGATACTTGACAATCCATCGCCACCATCGGAAGTATTTCCTCCTCCTGCACGTACTCCTACGGAATTATCCGATGCACTATTTCCGGGGTTCGTCCCGAAGTTTGTGTTGTCAATAGGCACACCATTAACAACTATCAATGGGTTATTCTGCCCTGAGATTGAGGATTGACCGCGGATACGAATCTTTGAGGTACCATTGGGTCCGGTTCCCAAACCAGAAATATTCACGCCGGCCACCTTACCCTGGAGCGAGTTCATCAAGTTGGGCGTTCGGTTGATCGTCAATTCGTCGGAATTGACCTTTGACGCCGAATATCCCAAACTTTTTGAAGTCCGCTCGATACCAAGAGCAGTGACTACCACCTCGTCTAGCGACTGAATATCCGGAGTCATCGTGATGTCAATTACCGTTCTCCCGCCGACAGCTACTTCCTGAGACGCGTATCCAACAAATGAAAAAACCAATGTTGCATTGTCATCGTCAACGGTAAGGGTATACTTTCCATTTGTGTCTGTTGTTGTTCCGACTGCCGTGCCTTTGACAACAATATTGACACCTGGAAATGCGCCTCCGCTCTCATCTCTAATAGTTCCGGTAACCGTAACCGCTAGCGGCAATTCGATCGTTCGCTGTGGCGTAAAGCTCATAACCAACGGGCTGGTGAAATCTTCCATCCGACTTAGGGAGAAGGCCGGCGTCGTTGCCGCTGCAGAACTCTGGGGTACACCTGAGCCTCTTAGAATTTTTTTGTGAATAACGTAAAATTTGTCACCCGCCTTTTCGTAATACAAGCCGGTATCCTTTAAAAGCGTATCAAGAGCCTGTTCCGGGGCTTTAAATGCTGATGAAGAAAAATACACGAACTTGTTTTCGATCCACTCATCTTTGTAGGCGATTGACACCTGAAAGGATCGCTCGATTTCAGTGAGAGCTGCCTTGAGCGGACCTGAGTCTTTCTCTTGTGGTCTTGCTTGAACTGGTTTTAGCACCGCCGCATAGACCTCGGCATGTTGAGGCCAGCACTGTTGGTACATGAAAAGCAACATTCCAACTAATAGGTAGTATTTTTTCATAGGTTATAAATAGTTAGGGTTTTAAATTCAAATTCATTTCAAAAATCCTCGCTTCACTTAGCCGTAGCCACCGCCGACATCACCTCAATTCATTGTCCTCCTCCATTTCTATTACATTGTCATTCTTCTTAATTTTCAGTTGAAAAGCCTTGGCCATCTGGGTCAATAAAATTTCCGGGTCGCCGAGAGGCATTGATCCCGAAACCGTTTCGTCCAATAATTTTGTATCAGAAACTTTGACTTCAAGTCCGTAGCTATCCTTCAGCATGTAGACCATTTCACCAAGGCTGGTATGATCGAGAATAATTTTATTGTTCGTCCAGGCGGTGTAAAGCAGCGGATTCACAGCCTTCTTCTTATAGTGCTGTTCTTTGTATTCCACCATCTCTCCTGGTTTCATGACGATCATCTCCGGAGATTGTTCCGTCGGCAGGTTCAGTCGAATTTGTCCTGAGTTCAAAACAACCTTGGTGCCGTTCGTCCTGTTGTAAACATTGAATGTGGTTCCCAACACCTCGACGGTTACGCCTTCAGCTGTGATAACCTTAAACGGTTGATTATTAGTTTTATGAACAACGGAAAAGAACGCCTCACCGTCCAGCCAAATCTCTCGCGAAGGCTCCTCATTCCAATTTAAATAAACCGTCAGTTTGGAATTGGCATTTAGGACCACGAAAGATCCATCCGGAAGAGTAATGGACTTTGTCTCGCCGTAAGTAGTATGATACTCCACCCAAGGCTTGTCGTTTGACAATAGATAGACTAGCCCGGCAACGCCAATTAGTACAATGGTGGCAGCGACGCGGTACATCCAGGCGAACCGGGAACCTGTTCTAGATTCATGAGGCTCTACATCCGTACCATGAATACGGTTCCAAAGATCCGAAACCTGATCTCCAGATAGTTCGTGTCGTGAAAACCTTACTGCTTGCAACAACTTTTTCGCTCCAGCCACATCTGCTCGTTTTTCAGGGTGCTCTAATAGCCATGTCTCCCAGAAGTTTCGAACGGCCTCGTCCCCTGAATTAAACACCCAGCTCTGGAAGTATTCGTCCATCGCAAAGTCGTTCACCGTAAAATCTATATACCTCATTGATACAAAAAAATCCTATTTTATACAGGTAAGAGGCAGGTACCGGTGGTTTCTCATCATTTTTTTCCGACTATTCTTAAAAAATTATCAGTATCGGTCGTCAATCCCTTTACCATCGACCGGTATTTGGTCAAATTGATACCAATCTTCCACTGCAACACAACGTGTTCACCAAAAGAATTTTTACGAATCAAGGTGAAAGAAAAGCAACTGCGTCCCGGTAGCCTCGACGGATCGATAACGTTTTTTGGGAAACTTTTAAAGAAAAAGAAGAATTGCGCTTAAAGCGGGATGCCGAAGGTCTTGAGTTTTTGTCGCAGTGATTCGACAGCCTTGGAGATGATGTTATAAACAGAGTCAACCTGAAGATCCATGATCGAAGCGATATCCGAATAGCTCAGGTCGTTATAGAATTTTAGAAAAATAGCTTCCCGTTGGCGTTTTGTCAGGGTCACCAAACTCCGACGCAATTTTTCTGATTGCTCTTCCTGAAGTTCTCCGATTTCAATAAGGGCTTCAGCAGGCAATGTTATTTCAAAATACCTTTCCTGTTTTAAATCAATCGACTGAAGAAATCTTTTCCTCCATGACAGTTTTTTCATTAACAGGCGCCGAAATGATTTGAAAAGGTATGAGCCGACCGAATGCACAGAGGTTAAATTCTTTCTCTTATCCCATATAGACACAAATAACTCCTGGAGACAATCCATCACCAGATCATGATCATGACAGCAATGCGTACCATAATTATAAAGGCGTTGAGTGTACTTCTTGTAAATAATAGAAAATGCAAGCTCATTGTCTCTCTTGATGTTCTGCCATAGATGGACATCATCCAGACTATCGCCTTTCCCGAGCGGAAGCTTGGCGTCGTTGCGCTGCGAAATATTAGGTGGGCTTTCGGCAAGCATCGCTTACTCTATGGTCAATCGATACAAACTAATTTAGCATTAAGTTAATCGAAATCGATTGAAAACGAAGATAAATACAGATTTGGTAATGAGATTAGGGATATTTTGTGCGTGTGTGCGCTAACAAGAGATGGCCAGCTCGGCCGACTTACTGCGATTCAATCGATAATTTAAATGTTATTGAGCCAAATGGCCTGACAGCACGGGGCTTTGGAAAATGCTTTTAGACTTTTCGGTTTTTGGCTTACTTCGTTATACCAAACAGGGAACGGTGGCGAGGAATACTTCTTCAGTTATAAACGTACTAAGGGCTGCCGCCCGCGAGCTTGGACGCTGTACAGATTACCAATGGGGTCACATGGGTTCGTGCAATTGCGGCTACCTTGCGCAGCAGATCACCCATCTTAATAAGAATCAAATTCACAGTTATGCAATGCAACGGTATGGCGACTGGAACGAACAATTGAATGACTATTGTCCCACCAGCGGTTTGCCCATGGATGAGCTTATATCTGAAATGTTGAATTTCGGAATTGACCGCGACGATCTCAGGAATCTCGAACGTTTAAGCGATAAACACATCCTCAGTTCCTTACCTCCGGATGAAAGATATCTTCGCCTCAATGTAAAGAGTGACGTGATAAAATATCTCAATGCCTGGGCTGCATTGCTCGAGTTGGAATGTGTAGCAGAAATCAGCCTGAGTGATCTTTACGCCCATCAAGCGGCAGTTTGAAGAGGATACAATCTTTTGCTTCATTATTCTGATTGACAAAACGGAACCAGCGATCAAGTCTCGCGTCTTCTATCAGCCCACTTTTAATTAAAACTTTCGCGGATGAAACATTTTCCGCGTCAACAAAACTTTGGATCCTATGCACACCTGGTTGCGTTCTAAGCAAATGCATTAGACACACACAGACTTCAGTTGCATAACCTTTATTCCATTGCGTGGGGCTAAACACATAGCCAAATTGAAGTTTGCCATTCTCATTTATCACACCGATACTTCCAATTAACCGGTTGTTATCTTTTAACCTGACTGCAAAAGTATAATCGGTTCCTTCATCCCATGCATTAATCGCGTAACGAAGAAAAGCATTCGTATCCTGCAGGGTTTTATGTGTTGGCCAGGAGACAAACCGTGTCACCTCAGGCTTACTTGCGTAGGTATAAAATATTTCTTCGGCGTCTTCGTACCTTAGCCGGCGAAGGGATAGCCTGTCCGTAAGTATCTCTTCAGGTAAATTCAGGACAACCATAGCTCGACAAAAAGTGGCAAAAAACAACAATATAGTCCATCAATATTATAAAAAGGATTTCGGCGAAATGACAATACTAGTACGGGTAAATCCCATATTGTTTACGGGTACTGAAATTACGTTACTATCCAACGGAACGAAAGAACTCCGCGAGTTGGAATTTGACGAAAATATTGAAGAAGATCTCAAGATTGACGGATTCACCACGGCTGGCCCACTAGAATTCAATCTGCACCTCACGGGCTTAGTATAACAAAAAAGAATTTAAGTATTTGAGGAACGAGGGGTACAATTTATGTCATGCTGGTTGTATCTTTGCACCGGCAAATCGGCACGACCAGCTCCTGCTGAACTCCCCCAGGATCGGAAGGTAGCAAGGGTAAGTGGTTGTAGCGGTGCGATGTTCGGTTTGCCATTTTTTTTGATCTGACGTCCTCCGGAAAGTGATCCCGCCCATATTCTTCTTAAAAGGGTGGAATTTTCACCCCAAACTTGTCCAAATCCTGTTTAACTTTAGGTCTTAAACGGTCTGGAAATACTAGTCAACAGTAAATCAATGTAGATGAAGCAGATAAGAGGATCGACGGTTTAGCTATTTCCGGGGCTCTCGAAGAAGTCTTCAATTAAAAATTCAAATCGATAAAACTTAGACCATGAAATTCTTTATTGACACAGCAAATCTTGGCGAAATTAAGGAAGCATATGACCTCGGCGTGCTTGACGGTGTGACCACTAATCCGTCGCTAATGGCGAAGGAAGGTATTCAGGGCGCTGAAAATATACGTGCCCATTATAAAGCGATCTGCAAAATAGTAGACGCCAATGTCAGTGCAGAAGTAATTGCCACTGACTTCGATGGTATAATTAAGGAGGGGCGCGAACTCGCCAAGATCGACGACAAGATCGTGGTGAAGGTTCCTATGATTAAGGACGGCGTAAAAGCAATAAAGAAGTTTTCAGCCGACGGGATACGCACGAACTGCACGCTTGTATTTTCCGCGGGTCAGGCGATTCTCGCTGCGAAAGCAGGTGCAGGTTATGTTTCGCCCTTTATCGGCCGTCTTGACGACGTGGGTCAGGATGGATTGGACTTGATCGCTCAGATCGTCAACATCTATAACAACTACGGTTTCGAGACTGAAATACTTGCAGCGTCGATCCGGCACACCATTCACCTTCTGCAGTGTGCCGAACTTGGGGCGGACGTAGTTACATGTCCTCTTTCGGTAATTACAGGCCTGTTGAAACATCCTCTCACAGATGCTGGACTCGCAAAATTCCTTGCTGACCACAAGAAGGTCAATGGATAATCGTTAAAAACTAAGGACGAATTTACTCTTCACAACAACATCTAAAGGGAATAACTTGATATGTTCTCGACTGATCCAGTAGTTTCAATTAAGGAGACGAGTATTTTCCAGGATCACAATACTATCCTGGGAGATATCAGCTTTGACATTCAAAAGGGTGAGTTTGTATACCTCGTGGGCCGCACCGGTTCAGGAAAGTCCTCACTATTAAAGACACTATATGCTGATCTTCCATTGCGTTCGGGAGACATTACCGTCGCTGGCTTTAAGATCAAAGGAATAAAGAGCTCCGACGTTCCACTGCTTCGCCGGAAACTCGGAATAATATTTCAGGATTTTCAACTGTTTAATGATCGGAGTGTCGGTGAGAATCTTCTTTTCGTAATGAAAGCGACAGGATGGAGTGATAATGTAAAAATGAGAGCTCGCCTGTCAGAGGTTCTAATGCAGGTTGGCCTTGGTTCTGTCGAGAAAAAAATGCCGCACCAGCTTTCAGGCGGAGAGCAACAAAGAGTTGTTATCGCCCGGGCACTAATCAATGAACCACAGATACTTCTCGCCGACGAACCCACAGGAAATCTCGATCCGGAAGTATCTTCGGGAATTTTAAAGATTTTCCAACAAATCAATAACAGTGGAACGGCTGTGCTTATGGCCACACATAGTTACGGGCTTATCAAAAGGTTTCCTGCACGCGTGCTGAAGTGTGAGGATGGAAAAATCATGGATTCGGCTACCGCACCATTTGAATTAACAACAGAATTCTAAAAACAAAAAAGAGGAACTCACATTCCTCTTTTTGTTTATGATTTATTCCAGGTAATTATCTCAGTGCATAAGTGATCTCCATCACTTTGACTACTTCGCCGGCGCGGTTCTTAATTGGCGCGAAGCTGGATTGTACTCTGACGATTTCTCCCTTCCTGTTGATCCTGTTAAAGCTCCCCTTTTTTGGATAACCCGACGCAAGATCTTTCCAGAACTGACGATACTCGTCGCTGCTCTTGTCTTCCTTCGTGGCAAAGACCCGGTGATGCTCACCCATAACGTCGTCCTGGCTATAGCCGAACAACTCGAGAAAATTACTATTCACCTTGGTTAAAGATCCTTCCACGCTGTAGTCTGCTACTGAAAGGGAGCTATGTATTGCTGTAAGAGTACTATCTGTCTCTGACTGGCTGCGTTGCATTTCCTCCTGCGTCGCCTGAAGTTCTTCCATATTCTGGCGCATCTCTTCCTCCTGTGCACGCATCTGCTCTGTCATTTCCTGAGATTCCTCCAACAGGTGTTGCGTACGCGCATTGATCTTCACTGACGAAATCGTAGACGCGATACTTTCCGCGATCTTTTGCACGAATTCAATTTCAAAGTCATGGAACGCACTAAACGAAGCGATTTCCACCACACCAAATATCTGATCGTTCACCTTTAGTGGCACGATCAATACACTTGTGGGGTTTGCATCGCCCAGCCCTGAGGTGATCTTGACATAACTTTGAGGCACTTCGGTAAGGTAGACGATATCACCTTCCTGCCATGATTGTCCCGCCAGTCCTTCTCCTTTATATATCTTATGATTCAAGAATTTCTTTTTATCCCACGCGTAACATGCCTTCATTGACATTGTTACTTCCTCGCCGGCATCGGTATCGTCGATTATATAGAGGGCACCTTGATTCGCCTTAAGATACTTAACGAGACTACCGATAATTTCTTCCGCGAGTTTTCCGAGGTCGTTGGTGTTTGTTCTCAGTATCTCTCCGAACTTGGCCATGCCTTCAGTAGCCCAGTTCCTCTTCTTATCGTCTTCAGCTACTTTCGACAGGTTGTCGCGCATGTTGATAAGCGCATTACCCAACACGTCGTGTGTGCTCAAAGGCTTGAACTCGGTATTGTACTTTCCATTTCCAATGTTTTCAGCGAACAAGCTTGTACGCTTTAATCCAGCAACAAGATTGTCCATCGCCATCGCCATCTCCCCTATTTCATCAGAGCCGACTTTTGCTTGCTTATCCTCCACCAGCTCGCCACGACCCAACTTCACAACAACATTCTTCAAGAAATTGACTGGCTTGGTGATGGATCTCATGAGGAATAAAGCACTCATCAATCCTATTACAATGATACCCGCTCCAAGCATGAGTGTATAATTTCTCAGGCTTCGGATCGAATCGATCACATCGACGTCCGACTTAAGTGTAACCTGATTTTGCTTTTCCGCAATTCTGTTCAGGCGGCTAATGAGATCGGAAGTCCGTGGAATGATCTGACTTTCGATGGCATCTTCCGCTAAAAGTTTGGTGAGCGGATCTTCATAGTTTTCGAACGACTGAAGGTTTGCCATTATGGATTGCTTCTGAGCATTCAGGAGCGTGTCAAACTTGAAGAAAACAGTGTCCATCCACAAACGCTGGCTGTCACTTTCCCATGTTGGCATCAGTTTGGTAATCGTTTCGCGAAGGGCAGGATATTCATAGTCCTGAAGTTGTCTAAGAGCGTTTTTATCTTCTTGATTTGTTTGCAGATATACCCAGTTTGTAAC